>JAGYOC010000074.1 GCA_018399795.1 Dehalococcoidales bacterium | reverse complement strand
AGCAATGTAAACATATGGATAAAACTGTCTTTAGGTTTGAACCGGTGGATATATTTGGTATAGAATCTACATATTGTCTTGGTAAGGGGAGCTATGAGGGTACAGAGGTGCAAGGGTAGCCGTGATTTAACTCCGGAGCGGATGCTTTATTTTCGTTTTGTTGAGAAAGCCTTCCGGAAGTGTTGTTTGAAATGGGGCTACGAGGAAGTAAAGACACCGGTTCTTGAGTATCTGCATCTTTTTACTTCGGTGGGTACATTAACGCCTGACATGCTGGGCAGGGTCTATTCCTTCCTGGACTGGGATGGGTGGAGCGGACAGAGGCTGGTGTTGAGACCCGATGGCACTATCCCTGTGGCCAGAATGTATATCGATAGCATGGGAGACAGGAAGCCAGCCAGGCTCTTTTATACCAGCAATATCTTCAGGTTCGAGGAAACGGGGCAGGAATCAAGGGAGAGGTGGCAGGGTGGTGTGGAGCTGGTAGGTGCTGGCTCCAATCTTGCCGATGTAGAGTTGATCGCTATGTCGCTGGATGCCCTGGGGGGGATGGGGATTAATAATGTGGAACTCAAACTATCCCATGCTGGCCTTTTGAAAGGTATGCTTTCTGCTCTGGGATTGAGCGAAAAGGAACGGGTGGAGGTATTCGACCGGTTTCTGGATGGGGATAAAGAAGCCCTGAGCAGAATAGATTCAGGCGGTTCCGAAATAAACCGTACCATCTTATCGGTACTTGGTCTGGAGGGCAAGGCGCCCGGATTTCTAAGAAATTTGAGGGCGCTGTTCAGCGATGCGGCACCTTCATTGCTACCCCTTGTAGATGATTTCATGGCTACTGTTGAACTTCTCGATGCCCTGGGCAGAGAGTACACAATTGATCTCACCTCGGGAAGGGGTTTTGAATACTATACTGGCATGGTTTTCCAGCTATATAAAGGTAATGTCAAGGTGGGTGGTGGCGGGAGATATGATGATCTTATTCCCATGATGGGTGGTGGCGATACTCCGGCTTCGGGCTTTGCCCTCTACTTTGACTGCCTGATGGAAATGGTAGAAAATCCCGGTTGGAATGAAGCCATGCAAAAACGGATTCTGGTTAAAACCGGGCTGGATTCAATATCGGCTGGGTTCGATATCAGTGATCGCCTGCGTAGCGGAGGATATACTGCGGAATTGATGCTTGAAAATCAGGATTTGACCCATATCAGGTGGTTGCTTGAAGTTCGGAGCAGTTCCCCATTATATATTTTACGGGACAGGGTTGAGAAAAGGGATTACGAGATTGAGAGTGCTGGTGAGGTCATAGAGTTACTGGGTGAGGTCAATGCCGATAAAGATAGCCCTTCCTAAAGGTCGTCTTCTTGACGAAACGGCTCAGCTACTTCAGTCTGCTGGCTGGGGTTTGAATGGCTACCATAAAGATACCCGGCTCTATCGTTTTGATTCTGATAAGTTCCCCTGCCTTTTTGCCAAGGTGTTTAATGAGAAGGACATACCGGTACAGGTTGCCATTGGCAATTATGATCTCGGTATATGTGGACTGGACTGGGTTGAGGAGCTTCTCACCAGGTATCCCAGTAGTGCTCTGGTCAGGGTGATTAACCTGGGTTATGGAAGCGGGACTTTGTACCTTGTAGCCGGTAGCTCGAGCGGGTTGTCTTCTGTAGATGAGGCAGTATCGAAGATGCACACCCTGCGTATTGCCAGCGAGTATCCCAATCTGGCCGAAGCTCTGGCGCTTGACCTGCGTATAAGGCGATTCAACGTTTATCCGCTGTGGGGTGCTGCTGTGGCCTATCCTCCGGAGACCGCTGATCTGGCCCTGGTACCGGGGGAGAGAGAGGGCGATTTTTATGGTCAGTGTCTTGAGCCAATGTACAGGGTCTTATCCTACAGTGCTTTTGTTGTCGCCAATAAATATAGCCTGGAGAAAAAGGATATGAGCGATTTGCTGGTATCCCTTTCTGACAGGGGTTGTTCCGGGTCCGTTGATGGATATAAGACCGTTTTGTATGATAAAGGGGCTTTGACACCATCAAACGGGGTTCACCCGGACGAGCGTGCCAAAGAAACGATAAGGCTTGCTCTGCCGGATGGGCATCAGCAAAAACCCACTCTTGATATTTTGCATAGAGCCGGTATCCGGATTGATGACTACCCCTCTCCAACCGGCAATCGAAGGCCGTATATATATATCGATGGAGTTGAGGTCAAGGTTATCCGGCCACAGGATATGCCGCTTCAGGTGGCCAACGGCAATTTCGACCTTGCTATTACCGGAAGGGATTGGGTACGGGAGCACCTGTATCAGTTTCCTTCAAGTCCGGTACAGGAAATCGTGGGTCTTGGTTATGGCTGGGTCAGGATAGTGGCGGTTGTCGTTAATGATATGCCGGTATCGGATATCGATGGCTTGCGCAAGCTTGCCCTAGAAGAGTCCAGGGATTTAAGAATAGCTTCGGAATATACCAATATTGCCGATAAATATGCCCGGGATAACCACCTGGGCAATTACCGGATTATTCCCACCTGGGGTGCTACCGAGGCATTTCTGCCTGAGGATGCCGACTTATTGATCGAAAATACCCAGACAGGTCGTACGCTGGCCAAAAACAATCTCAAGATAATTGATACCTTCTTCGAGTCAACGGCCTGTCTGATAGGGAATTCGAGGGCTACCGCAGGTCAGGGAAAAAGGGAAAATATGGAAGCGATTATCGAAGCTATGAAGCTGGCTGTGGAGGATATCTGAATTGGAAAGGATCAGCGGAATCGACCGGGCAAGAGAGTTATTATCGCGCCGTGTTCCGGATGATTATAGCCGGGTTTCGCCGGTGCTTGCCAGCAAGCTTAAGGATATGTTCGGAACCGGTGATCCAGAGCATGCGGTAAGGCATATAATGGAAGAGGTTCGTAGAGATGGGGATGAGGCTCTCTACAGATTAACCTCGAAGATTGATGGTATTGATCTTCAATGCCTGGAAGTGGACAGGAAACAGATAGCTGCTGCCTATAAAAGTATTGATGGAAATCTGCTATCTGCTCTCAAGCTGGCTGCCCGGCGTATAAGCGCCTTTCACGAGGTTCAGCTAGGCGGCGTGGGTAAAGGATTTGAGCATCAGGGTCTGGGGCAGGTAGTCAGAACGCTGCAGCGGGTTGGTCTCTATGCACCCGGCGGTACCGCGGCATACCCGTCAACCGTGCTGATGACTGCTATACCGGCCCGTGTGGCTGGCGTTAAGGAAACCATACTGGCCACGGCACCGAAAAAGGGCGGTGGTGTTCCGCCTGCTACGCTGGTCGCTGCCGATCTCGCCGGTGTGGACCGTATATTCAGCATTGGGGGTGCCCAGGCGATTGCAGCTATGGCCTTTGGTACAGAATCTATCCCCAAGGTAGATAAAATCTGCGGCCCAGGCAACATTTTTGTCGTTCTGGCCAAAAAGATGGTCTTTGGTGTGGTCGACATCGACGGATTGCAGGGTCCCAGTGAAGTAATAATAATCGCTGATATTGGTGCTGACCCAGTTTACTGCGCTGCTGACCTCCTTGCTCAGGCGGAGCATGATACACGGGCATCCGCAATACTGATAACCACATCTGAGGAGATGGCTGATAATATTGAGCGCGAAGTTGAAAAGCAGCTTGCTTCACTGTCACGAAAGGATATCGCCGCCGAATCTCTAGCAAATTGCGGAAAGGTGGTGATAGTCGGTGATATTGGTGAGGCGATTGAAATGGCCAACCTTTATGCCCCGGAGCACCTTATCCTGGCGGGCGATAAAGCATCCGAATATGTGAAGAAGGTTGATAACGCCGGCTGTATTTTTTTGGGCAACAGATCCACGGTGGTGCTTGGTGACTATGTTGCCGGACCAAGCCATGTATTGCCCACGGGAGGAACGGCGCGGTTCAGCTCACCACTAAATGTGACCGACTTTATCAAATTTATTAATCTGGTCAATCTTGATGACGAAGAGGTAAAAAGAATCGGTCCGGCTGCATCCGTTATCGCTCGGGCCGAGGGGCTTGAGGCTCATGCCCGGGCTATGGAAAAGCGGCTGGGAAATCAGTCCGGTTCCTTTTGATCCTGTATCCTTGTCCTGCTAGGCCGAATAGCCAGCGGTATTTCTTACCCGGGTCTGAACTCTTAACCGATGGGTTGCTTGCGTCCATACTAAGTGATATAATTTAGCGTTGGGTATACTAGAATATCCATAATTGTATTCGTGTTTTTTATGGTTGAAATTGTAAATTCTTTGTGCTTATCGATGGATTACTGCATGCAGTAATCCATTTTTTCTAAACAGGTAAGGTAATAGCTAGCGGCAAATAAATATTCACAGGAGGGTGGCTTATGTTGAAAGGTGGGTACTGGGGCAAGATTTTGTGGGTGGATCTCTCTCTCGGAAAGATAACTGAGGGTACGTTTGACGATTCATTTGCCAGGAAGTATCTGGGTGGTGTTGGTATGGCTACCAGGATAATCTCCGAGACGGTTACCGGTAATACCAATCCTTTAGGTCCCGGTAATGTGCTGGTCTTCGCTACTGGGCCATATCAGGCAGCGAATATCGCCAGTGCGGGAAGGTGTTCCGTTGCTGCCAAGTCACCACTTACCGGCTTCTGGGGAGAAGGTAATGCCGGAGGTCATATTGGACCCGAACTGAAACGGGCTGGATTTGATGCCGTGGTTATTACCGGAAGGGCAAGTAATCCAGTCTATCTGTGGATCAACGATGGAGAGGCAGAGATTAGAGATGCTGGTGAATTCTGGGGGATGGATGCAGTTGAAACGACTGCGGCTTTGAAGGAGGCGGTTGGCAATCCCAAGGCGGCGGTTACATCTATTGGGCCAGCTGGTGAGAACCTGGTCCGATTTGCCTGCATAGCCAACGATAATCATGGTTATTTCGGGCGGGGTGGTATGGGTGCTGTTATGGGTTCCAAGAACCTGAAGGCTTTGGTCACCAGGGGAACCCTTAAGCCCCCGGTCAGTGATGCCGATAAACTCAGGGAGATATATAAAGAAATTCTGGCCAGGGCCAAGGATGCGCCATTCACTTTGGATAACTCTCAACACGGTCAGGCCTCGGCGACCGTGCCCAGGGAGGAAAACGGGCTTTTGCCGATGAAGAATTTTAGTCTTGATAGATGGCCTGAAGGTGCTGCCAAGATAGGTACTCCGTACTATACGGAGGAGCTACAGATCAAGAGGTGGCCCTGTCCCGCGTGTATAATGGGGTGTCACAGAAGGATTACAAACCCGAAATATCAGCCTGCGGAGACGGGTGGCCCGGAGTATGAGACGTTGGGGATGCTCGGTGCGAACCTTCTGGTGGATGATTTGGCTGCAATAGTAAGGGCTAATGAGCTTTGTGGTAGATATACGTTAGATACCATTGATCTAGGTGGTGTGTTGGGCTGGGCTTTTGAGTGCTACGAAAACGGCTTAATAACCAAGGAAGATACTGACGGCATAGCACTCGAATGGGGGAGTGGAGATGCTCTAGTAAAGATGACAGAGAAGATAGCCAAAAGAGAAGGTATCGGTAATCTCATGGCGGAAGGGCTGAGGGCCTGTGTTGATCGTATTCCGGGGTCAAGACTCTATGCTATCGAATCACTAGGTCAGACTATAGGGGCACACGATCCCAGGGCATTCTTCGGCCAGACCATAACCACCATTGCCTCGACAAGAGGAGGCTGTCACCTGCATGGGTTTGCTGAGCTGTTTGACCTGGGTGTTATGCTTCCTGAGATAGGCATTACCGAAGGAACTGACAGGTTTGATGTGAACAAGAAGGGTTATGCCGGAGCGATCTATCAGGATATTCAGCAATTCTGGAACAGCATTACCTGGTGTTTTTTCTATTTTGTCTCCGGAGTTACGTTGAGTGACGAAGTTAACATGCTGAATGCAATAACGGGATGGGATGTAACCCCGGCAGAAGCCCAGAAGATAGGTGAACGCATCGTGTGTATGCAGCAGATGTTCAATCTGGAAATGGGAATGGTACCGGAACAGGAGAACGTAATGCCGGAGCGCCTTACGAAGCCACATAAAGAGGGTGGCGCTGCTGGTCAGGTACCGCCGTGGCAGGATATCCTGAATGAATACTGGGAAACCAAGGGATGGAACAAGGGGATTCCTAGCAGGGAAAAAATTGAGGAGTTGGGTATCAGTGATCTGGAATCGAAAAAAACTCTTCGGACCGTAGCCGTTGATTACAGGGATTGATATATTAACCGGGTAGCGGTAATGTAATCAGGGTTTAACATCTATATAAAGTCCTAGAAATTACAGGAGAGCCACAGCATAATGGCTCTCCTGTTTATATTATGCCTTTCGTTGCTTGTTTCCTGAAAGCCGATATGATAATCTGGATTTTCGTGTTAGAATATAGCGCGTTTACCTTTTACATGGGGGTTAAAGAAATGCCGGAGCAAGGTGGAATAGAAAGACTGATAAGAACCTGCCTGTCCGATTTCGGAGGATACAGCGTGCGTAAATCAGCGGAGGAACTGAAAGAGGAATTTGGCTTTGCTCCGGATAAGGTGCTAAAGCTGGATGCCAACGAGAATCCCTACGGCTGTTCGCCGCGGGTAAACCGGGCTCTTGCTTCCTGTGGTGAGATAAATATCTATGCCGATGCCAGGCAGCGGGAACTCAGTGATTTACTTTCTGGGTATACCGGGGTCAGCTCGGAAAAAATTGTATCGGGCAATGGTAGCTGTGAATTGATCGATCTTCTTTTCCGACTTTTCGTTGAACCCGGTGACGAAGTAATAGTAACCGTACCCACCTTCATTATGTACGCTTTCAGCGCTCATATCTGCAATGCCACTCTGAATGAGGTGCCCAGAAAAAGGGACTTTTCCTTAAATGTTGATGCTATAAAGGGGGCAATAAATAAAAGGACCAAGATGATATTCGTCGACAACCCCAACAACCCAACCGGCAACCTTGCCAGCAGGGAGGAAATACTCGAGTTGCTCGACACCGGTCTGCCGGTGATTGTGGATGAAGCCTATTATGAATTCGGTGGGAATACCATGGCACCGATGATGAAGGATTACGATAATTTGATGGTGCTGCGCACCTTCAGTAAATGGGCAGGGCTTGCTGGGCTCAGGATTGGTTATGGTATGTTTCCGTCTCTGGTTGCAGATTGCCTTATGAGGATCAAACTTCCCTATAACGTGAACGTAGCGGCAATAATCGCCGTTCGTGAATCACTGAAAGATATGGACTACTTGATGGGGAATGTAAGTGCGATAATTCAAGAGCGGGAGCGGATGTTGGGTAAGCTCCGGGAGACCGAATTTCTGGATCCTCTTCCTTCCCGGGCCAATTTTATCCTGTGCCGGGTTGAGGACGGTATGGCCTCCAAGATCTATCAGAATTTGCAGAGGGAGGGTGTTCAGGTGCGCTATTTCAGTACACCGCTATTGAAAGACTATATCCGTATCAGTGTGGGTAAACCGGAGCATACTGATATACTTGTTGGAGCACTCCAAAAGATAGGGGAGGGGACAAATGGTTAAACGAAATTCTGTTGTTAAGAGGGAGACCGGGGAAACCAGTATCAACCTGTCACTTAACATTGACGGTAGCGGGGTGAGGGACATTAATAGTGGCATACGGATGCTCGATCACCTGCTATCCCAGCTATCTCAGCATGGTCTATTTGACATAAAGCTTGCAGCCACAGGTGCTGACCAGCATCACGTGGTTGAGGATGTGGCCATAACACTGGGTAAGGCCTTTGCCAAAGCACTCGGTGATAAGCGTGGTATCTACAGGATGGCTGATGCGGCCGTGCCGATGGATGATGCCCTGTCATGGGTTGTGGTGGATTTCAGCGGTCGTGGATATGCGGTGCTGGAGCTACCTTTCAACGATAACGATATGTTCGGTTTTCCCACCGACTTGGTCCGTCATTTCCTGGAGACATTTGCCGCCGAGGCCAGAATCAACCTCCATGCCCGAATTCTATATGGCAGGAACGATCACCATAAGGTGGAATCACTGTTTAAGGCTCTCGGCAGGGCGATTGATAGTGCTACCCAGATAGATGAACGCATCAGGGATGAGTTGCCCAGTACCAAGGAATTTATCGAGGAATAGAGGCAAATTCTCCTGCTTTTTTCTTTGGCTTCTCGTCGCACAACAGATAGCTATCGTATCGATGTTTTACGGCAGTTCTTCGCCGGTCAGTTTCTGGTAGGCGTGGCGATATCTCCTGCTGGTAGCTTCGACAACATCGGCAGGTAAATCCGGGGCCGGTGGCTCTCTGTTCCAGCCTGAAGCGGCCAACCAGTCTCTCACCGGCTGTTTGTCGTAGCTCGGCTGGGACTGGCCTACTTTGTAGAGGCTGGTGTCCCAGAAGCGGCTCGAGTCCGGGGTTAGCAGCTCATCGACAAGAATGAGACGGTTGCTATCCATGCCGAATTCTATCTTGGTATCGGCGATGATGATGTCGTCGGCGTTTCTCCTTGCGTAGCGATAAATTTCGAGGCTTATTCCCTTCAGTGTGCCGGCCATTTTCCTGCCTGTCATTTGTTCCATTTCCCCGGCACTCAGGGGCTGGTCATGCCCGGATTCTGCTTTGGTTGTCGGGGTGAAAATTGGTTCTGGCAGTTCCTCGCTTTCCCGCAGTCCTTCCGGTAGCGGCTCGCCGTTGACGGTACCACTATCCCGGTAATCTGCCCAGGCTGAACCGGAGATATAGCCACGTACCACGCATTCGACGGGTATTACCTTTGATCTTTTGACAATCATTGACCTTCCTTCCAGATAAGCGGGGTAGTCAAAACGTTCGGACGGAGAGAGGTAATTATCCAGGCAGCGGTTGTCGAGGACCGTCTCTATCAGGTGGTTATCGATTATATTCTTAGTCCTGTTGAACCAGAAAGAGGAAAGCATGTTGAGTACTCTTCCCTTGTCCGGTATTCCACAGGGCAGTACTACGTCAAAAGCGGAAATGCGGTCCGTGGTAACAATCAGCAAATGGTCACCCAGATGGTAGGTATCGCGCACCTTGCCCCGGGAAAACAGGGGCAGGGGTATATCGCTATTCAGTAAGACCGGTTGGCTTTTCATATTGACCTCGGTGCCATATTATAGGTTTCGCTGGAATCCCACTTCGACTTTTCTTTCCACTGTGTGGATGTTAGCCCCACTCGTTTGAAGATATCGTCAATGTAGCGCAGGTAATATTGCTCATTGAACAGAGACTCGATTTCCTCTGGAGACATAAGTGCCGTAATTTCTTCATCGGCTTTGAGAAGCTTGAGGAAGTTCCTGTTTTTCTCCCATGTCTTCATGGCATTTCTCTGTACCAGTTCGTATGCCTTCTGACGGGTTAATCCCTTATCTATGAGTGCCAGCATTACCCTCTGTGAAAAGACCAGGCCCTTCGTGATATCTATGTTCCGCTTCATTTTCTGGGGGTATACCAGTAGCCCGCGCATTATCGAGGTGAAAACGTTGAGACAGTAATCTAGGATCAGACAGGAATCGGGCAGGGTAATACGCTCCGTCGATGAGTGGCTGATATCTCTTTCGTGCCACAGCGGGATATTTTCCATCGAGGTTAGTGCATAACCGCGCAAAAGCCGGGCCAGACCGCAGATTCTTTCGCAGAGTTCCGGGTTCCGCTTGTGGGGCATAGCGGAGGAGCCTGTTTGGCCCGCGCTGAAAGGTTCCTCTACCTCTCGGACCTCGGTTCTCTGCAGCGCTCTCACTTCGGTGGCGAACTTTTCCAGGGAGCTGCCCATAATAGCAAGTGTTGTGGTAAATTGAGCATGGCGGTCACGCTGGATTATCTGGTTGGATACCGGAGCTGGTGAGAGGCCCAGTTTCAGGCAGGCTTTTTCTTCCAGCGCTGGAAGTAGAGTCGCATAGGTCCCGACGGCCCCTGATATTTTACCGACGTTGATAATTCGCTTGGCAGCACTTAGCCTTTGCCGGTGCCGCTTCATCTCTTCAATCCACAGTGCCAGTTTCAGGCCGAAGGAGAGCGGTTCGGCATGGATACCATGCGTCCGGCCGATCATTACCGTATATTTATGCTTGATTGCCTGATGAGCCATTACAGAGATAAGTTCCTTGATGTCGTGGTTCAATATGTCTATTGCCTCGATAAGCTGCAGGCTGAGTGCGGTATCGATGACATCCGATGAGGTCAGGCCAAGGTGAATAAAACGCGATTCCTTGCCCAGGCTTGCGGAAACCGAACCGAGAAAGGCCGTGACATCATGGTGGGTTTCTTTCAGGATTTCCTCCATACGTTTGAGGTTAACACGGGCCATCTTTATTTTAGGCACTGCCTCTCTGGGAATAATGCCCAGCTCCGCCCAGGCTTCGCAAACAGCAATCTCCACCTCGAGCCACTTGTTGAACTTATTCTCGTCTGACCATACGGCTTTCATCTTTGGTAGTGAATAACGTTCAATCATTTGCCCTCTCCCTGTAAGTCGCTTCTGTATTTGTCGTAGGCTTTCCTTATTTCGTCATGCTTGAGGCCCAGGATTTCGGCAGCCATATAGGCTGCGTTCTTGGCCCCGGCAGCCCCTATGGCCATGCAGGCAACCGGTATCCCGGCCGGCATCTGTACGATAGAATAGAGCGCATCTATTCCCTTGCACTCGCTGCTGGCAAGTGGTACTCCGATGACTGGCAGGCTGGTCCAGCTGGCCAGTACTCCCGGAAGATGTGCGGCACCGCCGGCGGCTGCAATGATGACCTCAAACCCCCTGTTTCTGGCATCCAGGCCATACTGGCGGACCTTTTCCGGCGTCCGGTGGGCGGACATTACATTCAGTTCGTATTCAATTCCCAGCCTGGTCAGAATCTCGAGTGCCGGACGAACCGCTTCCGAATCGGATTTGCTGCCCATTACTACGGATACAAGCTTCATCTGATTACCTTGCCTCCTCTCTCTGAGCATAACTGATATTTAACGATGGTAAAAGTGATTCAGAATTTTGGGGATGGTATTTACTCATTATACCATTGCGATATCTTTTCGGTAATGGCAACCCTCGAAGTGGATGTGCGAAATATTGTGGTAAACGCGCTCTCTTGCCCGGGCGATATTCGAACCGGTGCCTACTACTGTAATAACGCGCCCGCCGTCGCTGAGGATCTCTCCCTTTTTTGTACCCGTTCTGGTGCCGGCATGAAAAACCATCACGTCGCTCTCCAGATTTTCAAGACCACTGATGGGATAACCTGTGTGGTAACTGCCTGGATAGCCACCCGATGACATTACCACAGCGACGCAGGAATCACCGCTCCATTTTACATCTATCTCATCCAGATTGCCACGGCTTGTGGCCAGAAATATGTTCAACAAATCTGTCTTCAGCCGTGGCAGGATGGCCTGGGTTTCCGGATCTCCGAATCTGGCATTGAACTCCATCACCTTTGGACCCTCGCTGGTAATCATTAGTCCTGCGTAGAGGACACCCTGGTAGAGTCGGTTCTCTCTGGCCAGTGCGTCCACGGCCGGTTCGAGAATGGCCTTGGTAATTTTCTGTTCCAGCTCTCCACTGGTAAAGTGGGGAGGGCTATAGCTTCCCATACCTCCGGTGTTGGGCCCACTGTTGCCATCGTAGACTGGTTTGTAGTCGCAGGCTGGTACAATGGGAACAACCGTATTGCCATCGGTAAAGGCAAAAGCGCTCATCTCTTTTCCTGTGAGGCATTCTTCGATTATCACCCTGTCTCCGGCTGGACCGTGGATTTTGTCTACCATGGTCTGGTAAAGGGCTTCATCGGCTTCTGACAGTGAACTGGCCACGGTAACTCCTTTGCCGGCAGCGAGCCCGTCCGCCTTGATGACAACAGGGAGTTTTTGCTCGAGGAGATGTTTTTTTGCCCTATTGTAATTCGAGAAGCTGGTACCATGAGCGCAAGGAATTTGGTATTTCTGCATTAAATGCCTGGCAAAGACCTTGCTGGATTCAATGGTAGCTGCTGATTGCGTGGGGCCGAATATTGGTATTCCATTTTCCTGAAACCGGTCGGTGATGCCAGCAGCAAGGGGTGCTTCCGGACCCACAACGACGAGGTCAATTTCGTTTTCCCGGGTTGCTTTTATTAAAGCCCTGATATCGGTGGGCTTGATATCCAGATTGGAGGCAAGCAATGCCGTACCGGCATTGCCCGGTGCAGCGTAGAGGCGCTCAACTCTGGGGCTTTTGGCAAGCTTCCAGAGAATGGCATGCTCTCTTGCTCCCCCACCGACCACGAGTACTTTCAGTTTAACTTCTCCTTTACTAGGCGATCTGGTATTCTATCACCACGTCGATGTCACCCTTGGGTGTGGTGGATTTAATGTCGATGGTATAGTAGCCTTCTTCCGGGGCGATGTACTGAAAATGCCCTTCGGCAGCTGCAAAGCACTTTCCCTTTTGCAGGTACCCCATCCCCTTATCCTCGATATCGCCGGCACCGCCGGTGCTGGTCAGATAGCCCATTGTTTCGTCTGCCGGTGTTATCACCCGGAGCATTACCGGGGCACCTTCGGCATAAAAGGATAGTGCGATTTCCTGCTCCCGCTCGAGGTAGATAGGTACGCTGTGGGAGTCGTATTCATCGGTATTCCCCGGTGCCGTGTCAGTCGAGAGCCGGAAGTTCAGCGTCTCCTGCTGGGGTTGCTCCGGTTTAGGCTCGGGATTGATATTGATATTGCTTTTTGTAATGGTTGGAGCAAATAAGATCAGCACAACGGCAATCGCACCTAGAGCAATGCCTGACTTGACAAGGCTGCCATTATTCATTTTTTACCTCTTCTAAATGATAGTAAATTTGGTACAAAAAAGTAATATCCCTCTTATTCCCATTCTATGGTTGAAGGGGGCTTGGAAGTGATATCGTATACTACCCGGTTTACCCCCGCTATCTCGTTGACAATGCGGTTGGATATTCTGGCCAGCAGTTCATAGGGCAGCCGCGCCCAGTCGGCTGTCATCGCATCATCACTGGTTACGGCTCGCAATGCCACCAGGTATCCGTAGGTGCGGTAATCTCCCATTACCCCTACACTCTTGACGTCGGTGAGCACGGCGAAGCTCTGCCACAACTGGTGGTACATCTTGGCCTGCTTTATCTCCTCCATAACAATCCAGTCAGCACTGCGCAGTATCTCCAGCTTCTCCCGGGTAACCTCGCCGATGATGCGTATGGCAAGACCTGGCCCTGGGAAGGGTTGCCGCCATATCATTTCCTCGGGCAGCCCCAGTTCCAGACCTACCTGCCTCACCTCGTCCTTGAAGAGATAGCGAAGTGGTTCGACCAGGTTAAGCGTCATCCTGGCCGGCAGCCCGCCAACGTTATGATGTGTCTTTATCTTGGCAGAGGCCTTGCTTCCTGAGGAGGCGCTCTCTATCACATCCGGATACAGGGTACCCTGGGCCAGGAAGTCCACCGTGCTGATACGGTTGGCTTCTTCCTCGAACACTTTGATAAATTCTTCGCCGATAAGTTTACGTTTCTGCTCCGGGTCGGTGATGCCCTTCAGTCGTTCGAGAAACCTTTCGCTGGCGTCGACATGAATGATGTTCATACCCAGGTTTTGCCTTAGAATCTTCAGGGTTCTTTCCTCTTCTTCGCGGCGAAGGAGGCCGTTGTTGACGAAGATACAGGTAATCTGGTCGCCGATGGCCCGGTGAATAAGGGTGGCCACGACTGCCGAATCGACGCCTCCGGAAAGGGCATTGATGACCTTGCCACCACCCACCTGTTCCCTGATTTTGGTCAGGCTGTCCCTGATAAAATTACCCATGGTCCAGTTCCCCTGGCATCCACATACGCGGTAGGCGAAGTTTTTCAAGATTGACTTGCCCTGTGGGGTGTGGACTACCTCGGGATGAAACTGGAGACCGAATGTACCCTGGTCATTACCCATTACGGCGAAGGGAGAGCCTTCCGTGTATGCCAGTGCGCTGAAACCGGGTGGCATTTCGTCAATCTGATCGCCGTGGCTCATCCATACCGGGGTGGGGTTGGGTAAATCGGCAAGAAGGGGTGAATCGGCATCGCCCAGGTGAAGGATAGAATGGCCGTATTCATGCCTTTTCGAACGGCTTACCCTGCCACCGAGCTGGAAGGTTATCGCCTGCATCCCGTAGCATATACCCAGAATCGGCAGCTTGCTTTCGTAGATATGAGCTGGTGCCAGTGGTGCTCCCGGCATATAAACACTGCCCGGGCCTCCGGAGAGTATAAAACCCCTTGGATTTAGGGGAACGATTTTTTCCCACGGCGTGTCGTAGGATACCATCTCGCAGTATACCTGGCATTCCCTGATCCGCCTGGCGATGAGCAGGCTGTACTGCGAGCCGAAGTCGATGACCACTATGGACTCGCGTTTTGCCCCGGAGATAGCCTCTTTTGCCTCTGACGGCTGCTCTCCGCCCAGCTCTTTGGCAATCTCCAGATAGGTAGATACCTCGATATCATCGCTGGTTGCGACGCGGTGGCTGTTGGGTGGTTGGTTTGCTTTTTTCTCGGTCATTGCTATACCAAAGATTATCATTGTGATAAGCAGGGGTCAAGCATTGATAATCTGTCACCATCCCCTCGCACAATCCAATTTCTGGCGAACGTGTGTCTTAGAGTATTTAGAATTCCCCCGGTATTTTCAATATACTCCATGGGGGTCAGACCACGGAGCGAAGTATAGGTTATGCCCTAATTGTAGTCTATCGTCCACCGGCATGACTGACGTGCCGGTCGCATTCACCGTTTGCAGAACTACATTGATCGGGGAAATAGCTGGCATGTTTTTTTGAAGTCATTTAGCCAGGCGCTGCTATGGTTTTTCTGCTCTTATCTTTACGGGTTTGGTAGAATAGATTTTTTTACTCATGGTCATCGTAGGGGGCAGCGTTATGTTATACTGTATGCGGGAGCAGGCTGTATTTTGCGGGTGAAGGATGCAAAAACTGGCTGGTAATAGTGAGGGTTTAAAAGAGAGGATTGGTGAAGCGGTCAAAATACTGTTAACGGGGGGTATCGTTGCCTTCCCTACGGATACCGTTTATGGTCTGGGGGCGTGTTGCTACCTCGAAGGAGCGGTGAAGCGGATATACGCGATAAAGGAGCGTCCATCCGGTATGGCGCTACCTTTGCTTCTCTCCAGTCCGGGGCAGATCGGCGAGGTGGCTGATTCTGTGCCGGAGGTGGCGCGTCTTCTCATCGAAAATTTTTTACCGGGTGCTTTGACCATTATATTGAATAAAAAAAGTACGATTCCAGCATTCGTTACCGGTGGTGGCACTACTGTGGCCGTAAGGGTCCCCCGTCACCCTGTCCCGGTTGCCCTTGCCCGTGGCGTGGGTGCGCCCATTTCCGGTACCAGTGCCAATATCAGTGGTAGGCCGAGCCTGTTTACCGCGGAAGAGGTGCGAGGTGAGATCGGGGACCGGTTAGATATGATTATCGATGCTGGACGCTGTCCGGGAGGCAGGGAGTCCACGGTGGTTGACGTTACCGGTAACAGGCCGGCGATTATACGTGAGGGTGCCATCGATTTTGCTGCACTTAAAGAGGTGTGTGGGGATATTATCTTGGAAAGGGGGGATTGACCAATGCGTATTGCTATTGGCTGTGACCACAGGGGACTGGATTTAAAACAATATATCATCACCCTGGTTGCCGATATGGAGCACAGCATTGAGGATTTTGGCTGTTACGGGCCTGAACCGGTAGACTACCCCGATATCGCTAGTAAGGTGGCCATGGTGGTGGCAAAGGGTGGTTTTGACCATGGTATACTGATATGCAATACCGGTATCGGTATGAGCATTGCTGCCAACAAAGTGAATGGGATAAGGGCGGCGCTCTGCTTCGACAGCTCTGACTCCCGCTGTGCCAGGCAGCATAATGATGCCAATATACTCTGTCTTGGTGCTGAGAGGGGAAACGAGCAGGTCCCCCGAATAATCGAAGCCTATCTTGCCAGTGAGTTCGAAGGGGGCCGGCATCTGAGAAGGGTGGATAAGATTACGGCGATAGAGAGCGGTCTGGGTACGGGTTAGCTTGACAATAGGTAGGTGCTATGCTATGTTTTGTTCAAAAATGTAACCTTGGGGTTTTGTTTCCAATAATCCGTCCGGATACGGACGGTTTTTAATTATTTGTTGCTTAAGGAGATAAACGGTTTATGAAAAGTGATGTGGTTAAAACAGGGGTAGAGCGGGCACCACACCGGTCTCTGTTGTATGCACTCGGTTGTACTCCTGGCGACATGAAAAGGCCTTTCATTGGAATAATCAATAGCTACAGTGAGATTGTGCCAGGCCATATCAACCTGCGTCAGATTGCGGAGGCGGTGAAGGAAGGGGTATCTTGCGGAGGAGGCGTTCCTTTTGAGGTTAATACCATTGCAGTATGTGACGGTATTGCTATGAACCATTCGGGCATGAAATATAGCCTGCCCAGCCGTGAGTTGATCGCAGATTCGGTGGAAATAGTGGCTGAGGCTCATGGCTTTGATGCGCTGGTATTTATCACAAATTGCGATAAGATAGTCCCCGGTATGCTAATGGCAGCGGTTAGATTGAATCTGCCGGCTATTTTTATCAGTGGCGGCCCGATGCTGGCAGGGCGCCTCTGCAGTAGTGATGGAGTAAAGCATGTTGACGTTAGCTCTATATTTGAAGCGGTTGGTAGAGTGGCAAAGGGGAAAATGAGTGAAGACGAACTGCATCAGCTGGAGATGGTGGCTTGCCCCGGTTGCGGCAGTTGTTCAGGCATGTTTACCGCCAACACCATGAACTGTGCTACCGAGGCTATGGGGATGGGACTAACCGGTAACGGTACTATTCCGGCCGTTGATGCCAGACGGATGCAGCTGGCCAAACGGGCTGGGGAGCGTGTTATGGAGCTACTGGCCGAGAATATTCGGCCACGTGATATCGTTAACATCGGCTCCATATATAATGCCTTTGCCGTGGATATGGCTCTGGGTGGTAGCACCAATTCGGTATTGCACCTTCTGGCTATAGCCAGTGAGGCTGGAGTTGATTTCAGTCTCCCGATGATAAATAAGGTTAGCGAGCGAGTTCCACATCTGGTCAAGATGAGGCCGGCCGGTGACTATCACCTGGAGGATCTGGATGCGGCGGGTGGTATACCGGCAGTGATGAAAGATATCAGGAGCGTGCTTAATCTGGATGCAATCACGGTATCCGGCAAGTCGGTGGCTGAGATAGTTGACCAAAGCCGCTTCGTGGATAGGACAGTGATTCGCTCAGCAGATAATCCGCATTCGGAGACCGGGGGTATTTGCATACTGTTTGGTAATCTGGCACCTGATGGGGCAGTGGTAAAAAGGGGAGCCGTATCGCCAGAGATGATGGTTCACCGGGGGCCGGCCCGGGTATTTGATTCTGAAGCGGAAGCTACTGAAGCGATTATGGAAGGCAATATTGAAAACGGTGATGTGGTGGTTATTCGTTATGAAGGTCCCAGGGGTGGTCCGGGAATGAGAGAAATGCTGACCCCTACCTCTATCCTTAGTGGTATGGGAATGGATAAGCAGGTAGCACTGGTAACGGACGGTCGTTTCTCAGGGGCAACCCGTGGTGCTGCCATCGGCCATGTTGCACCGGAGGCAGCCAGCCGGGGACCTATTGCTGCCCTGGAAGAGGGCGATATTATCAGCATTGATATACCAGGTTACAGGCTTGAAGTGGAGCTTGATGATGGTGAGATATCTCGTCGCTTGGACAGGCTCGCTGAATTTGAATTCCGGGTAAAGACCGGTTATCTCAGGAGATATGCGGAGAAGGTGACGTCGGCGAACGTCGGAGCGGTGTTCGATCAATAGTATGGCAGGAGAAATGGTGATGAAGAAAACGGGTGCGCAGATAGTGTGCGAGA
>JAGYOC010000073.1 GCA_018399795.1 Dehalococcoidales bacterium | reverse complement strand
GGCCGACAAGTTGAAAGAGGAAGGAGTAGAGAAGAGAGGCGAGATAGGAGGTTTGCCCAGGGGAGCTAAAGGGGTATACGGCTTCAGTATTAGGTCTATGGCCGGTAAGCCGGTTGTTGAGAGCTTCGGTAATATTCGGGAAACTCCTAAGGGGCCGGTGGTGGAGGAGGTTCGAGAGCCGATTGTTGATGTGTTTGATGAGGAAGACCATATTCTGGTCATCGTTGAGCTTCCTGGCGTATCTGAAGAAAGGGTTAAGGTTGAAGTGGCCGGGGACATCCTGAATCTTACAGCCTCAGACACCGACCGGAAATATGCCAAGGAGATTCTGCTCCCCGGCAAAGTAAAAGCCGCGGTACTGAAGAGCACCTATAAGAACGGGATATTAGAGATCAAGCTCGAAAAAGAGAAATGACCGAGGTGAGATTACTGTGGTGAATACCGATATTAAACCGCTGACCCTTCGCGTAGGCGAAGCGAAAACAAAGGACGTCGGGCGGGGTATTGCCCGGGTTGACCCCCAGGACATGGAAAGGCTGGGTGCCCAGGTAGGCGACATCATCCAGGTTGAGGGCAAGCGAAAGACGGTTGCCAAAGTCATGCCGGCTTATTCCGAAGACCGGGGCAAGTCCCTCATCCAGATTGATGGCCTGCTGCGAGAAAATGCCCAGGTATCCCTGGATGAAAGGATAAACGTGCAGAAAACCAGCTGCTTGCCAGCTGACAAAATAGTATTGAGTCCTCTAACGCTGACCAGGTCAATCAGCAGGGAGAGGGATGCCCGATACATCGGCACCCTGCTGGACGGACTGGCGCTGGTCGAGGGGGATACCATAAGAGCCAACCTTTTCGGCACCCGCAGTCAGGATTTTACGGTTACCGGCACTGTGCCCAAGAAAGCGGTGCTAGTGCATTCCAGAACGAAAATCGAGGTCGCCGAAAAGGGTGAGGCCAAGACCAGGGGTTTCAATGTCTCCTATGAGGACATTGGTGGGTTAGGGAAAGAACTGCAGCGTGTTCGGGAGATGATAGAGCTCCCCCTGAAATACCCTCAGGTATTTGAACGGTTAGGTATAGACCCGCCAAAAGGCGTCCTGCTTCACGGACCTCCCGGCTGTGGCAAAACACTGATTGCTCGGGCTGTCGCCAATGAGACGGCGGCCTACTTTACCCACATCACGGGACCG
>JAGYOC010000072.1 GCA_018399795.1 Dehalococcoidales bacterium | reverse complement strand
TGCCATCGGTTCAATCGGACTTGATGGAATGTGGCGAATTACCGGGCTGGTAGCCGGAGTAAATGCACTAATGTTTTTTGTACTTTTCAAGTATGACCAGCGGCGCAGTCGTAGAATGGCTACCGCAACTGCGTAAGTAATTGCATACAGAGCTTCATATTCTAAGAGGAGGACTTATGAAAGTTGTTTTTTATCAGAAGGTAAATCGAATCTGGCGGGAGTTTCTCGAACCGATACAGAAGGATTTTCCGGGCCTCGAAATTATCACCGACTTGAACCAAGCGGACCGGCATATTCCCGAGGCTGATGTAATTATCGGCGGTAAAATAGCCCGGGAGGTTTTTGAACGGGCGGAAAAATTGTCTTTGGTGATAGTGCCCTTCACTGGGGTAAACCACCTGCCCTTTGACCTGTTGCGTGAACGCGGGGTGAGAGTGGCCAACTCCCACGGCAACGCCTTCTATGTGGCCGAGCGAACGGTGGCGATGATTCTGGCCTATTACGGCCGCATTATTGAATACCACAACGATTTGCGGGAAGGGCGCTGGCACGGCTTCTGGGTTGGCAAGGGCCTGGATGATACCTGGGAGTCGATAGATGGAAAGACAGCTGTTATTCTGGGTACCGGAGAAATAGGAAAATATACGGCTCAGCTCTTAAAGGCCTTTCGGGTAAAGACGGTAGGCTACAAGCGCACCCGGGTTCAGGAGCCCCCCGAGGGCTTCGATTCGATGGTCTACTCAATTGACGAGGCAATTGATCAGAGCGACATGCTGGTGGTGGCCCTTCCGGCAACCGATTCAACCAAGGCACTGCTGGGCAAGGCGGAACTGCAGCGTATGCAGGGCAAGCTGCTGGTAAATATCGGGCGCGGTTCGATTGTGGATGAGACCGCTCTGTACGAAGCCCTGAAGTCGGGCAGTCTGGGCGGCGCCGCAATTGACTGCTGGTACAATTATCCCCAGGAGGGTACTGAAGGAGCCCCCTCGCAATATCCGATTCACCGGATGGATTCTGTGGTGCTCTCGCCCCATGCCGCCGGGTTTACCGCCCAGGCTGCCAGGAAGGGAATAGAACAGGCTTGTGAGAATTTGCGTCGCTTTGCAGAAGACGGCTCTCTGCTGTTCGAAGCCGACATTGTTGCCGGTTATTAATGGTTCAAACCATGGGGGATTGAAGCACAGATGCGAATTACCCC
>JAGYOC010000071.1 GCA_018399795.1 Dehalococcoidales bacterium | reverse complement strand
CACCCTGGAAGGGAAGACGATAGCATTACGGTGGAACGGCAAAGCCGGTGGAGACATGTTCCTCGATAGGGTTGCTGAACTCCTTGTCGAACAGGTAAAGGATGTAGATGTTATAAAGCTCTACGAGGAGCTTCCCGGAACTGTGTTTTGCTGCCAGGCAGCTCCTGCAGATATGTTTGATAAAATAGCTGCTTTCCAGCCCGACCTGGTCATAGGTGCTCAGGCCGACTGAGGGTCCTGCACATCATGGCTGGTCGTGAACCAGCTAGGACTGGATATCGATAAAGGTATTCCCACTGTTACGATTGTTACCAATGAATTCGTCGATGGTGCGATAAGTAATGCCCAGGGACTGGGCGTACCGGAACTACCTGTAGTGATGGTACCGCATCCATTCGGCGGACAGAGTGAGGAGGCTCTAAGGAATAAAGCGGAAAATGCTTTCACGGACATTTTGGAAGTAGCAGCCGACTGGGAGCCATCCGTAACCGAGCTTCCTGTTGAAGTGTCCGCGTATCCCGCGGAAAGGTTCGAATTTGAGGGATCGGTGGAAGATATAAATGAGATGTTCTTCGAGAGAGGCTGGTCGTCAGGACTCCCAATAATACCTCCGACACCCGAGCGAGTCGAGGCCATGCTCCAGGGCACCAGCCGTGCACCTGATGAGATCTTGTGGAGGGAAGTTCCTCCTAGAAAGGGTATCCTTACCATAGAACTTGTGGCCGTTCACGCGGTAATGGCGGGATGTAAACCCCAATATATGCCGATCATCATAACAGCCATGGAAGGACTGAAGGACCCCCAGTTAAACTGGCGGGCGCTAACCACTACGACACATCCCAACGGTATCCTTGTCATGGTAAACGGTCCCGTAGTTGAGCAATTGGGCATCGCTACCGGTACCGGAGCCGCTGGACCAGGATATCATCCCAATGTTTCCATCGGCTATGCACTCAGCCTGATAACGGATATTGTTGGTGGCTCTATATCACCGAATGGAGATAAATCCACTCTCGGCTGGGCCGGCAACACGGTGAGTACTGTTATCGGCGAGGCGGAAGCAGAAAGCCCCTGGGAACCATACCACGTGGAAAAGGGCTTTAATAAGGATGATAGCGTGGTCACTGTTTTCAGTGGTGGACCACCGGTGAACTGGCAAGACCATTCACAGCATACTATAAGGCAGATAATGGCGACGGCAGCCCGTGCCATCGCCTATGATGGCCAGAATAGCGCCTGCCTGTCCGAGCTTCCGTCAGATTCCTCTTTTAATGAGTCCTGTGAAGTTATTCTTACGCTTAACTGGGAATTTGCCCAGATAGCAGCAGAAGAAGAGGGATGGTCAAAAGATGATCTCAGGGAGTATCTCTGGGAAAACGCACTGGCTCGTTGCGGCGACCCATTAGACCCGGTCGTTCAGCACAATTTCCCCTCCCCCGAAAATATTCAAATATTCGTAAGTGGAGGTGCAGGAAAGCACTCTCAGTACTGGCAGTCATTCTGCGTCGGTCAGGATAAGACCGTAATCTCTGTGCAGGTAGAGAAGTAAAGAAAGATAAAAGCTTTTCTTTAACTCAATATTCAGTACCTCATACTGTGTCTTACCTATAAAGGAACAGGTATGATTGGATCAGTAATAAATTGAACGATAGACTAGGAGATGACATCAAGGTTATGGTTATACCATCGGGTCAGGGGCTAGACCCTGTAATCCCAGAGATAAAAACCATAAGTATCTGAGGGTCTCGGGTTTTCTGTAACAGCCGGGATATCGAGTCACAGCTCCCCGATATATTCGGGAGCATAACTATCGATGTAAAAACCCGGCAGCGGATGAGAAAGGAACTTGAAGTATAGTTTAGCGTCTAGGCCGGCGGCACTGAAGAGCTACAAAATGCGGAGGCAGGCCTTAAAAAGCTCAATAGAATGGCCGAGCTCAACTCCCCTTTTGCCCTCATTGCCTCACGGGCCAAAGGTTCGGGAGCTGTTCCGAGTGGTGGG
>JAGYOC010000070.1 GCA_018399795.1 Dehalococcoidales bacterium | reverse complement strand
ATTCATAGCAGCGATATTGGTCTCCAGGTCGAGTCCAGCATTAAAAGCGAGCAGGGCAGCTATTCCCTGAGGTATTGTGGTGGTAGGCAGCACCTTGACAGTCTTATCGGTAAGGGAACGTACCTGCCTGGCAGCCGGAATTACATTCTTGTTGTTGGGTAAAATAATGGCATTATCGGATGCAACAGGCTTGATCGCCTGGAGTATATCCCTGGTGCTGGGATTCATGGTGCGGCCACCGGGAACCACCAGCGCTCCCAGGCTGGAGAAAACATCGGCAATTCCGTCTCCGGACACAACCGCCGCTACAACGGTATCCGCCACTTCCTCCGGCTCTTTCTCTTTGTGCATCTCGACAAACTCTTCATGCTGCTCATCCATATTCTGAATACTTACCTGATGCACGGTACCCATAGAGGTGGCCATGTGGATGATATTACCGGGGTCAAGGGTATGAATGTGTACCCTGATGGTAGACTGGTCACCAACTACAATCAGGGACTCGCCCTTCTTCTTCAGTTTAACCTTCAGTTTCTCAGGGGAAAGCTCCTGGCCCCTGATGATGAAAGAGGTACAGTAACCATAGGGATTTTCATCCGCCTCTATCATCTGAGGGGTCCTGGCCAGTTGCGGTAAATCACTTATAATTATTCCCGGTTTAGCCTCTCGGTAATCATCAACCTCACCGCCAAGGTAATGAAGGGCCCCCTCCAGTATGGTATGGAACCCCTGTCCGCCAGCATCTACGACACCGGCCTCCCTCAATACAGAAAGCAGCCTGGGCGTGTTGGACACAGAATCCCTGGCCCTGTTAACCGCCGCCTCCATAACGGCAACCATATTATCATTACCACTATCGGCTTCAGCCTTGGCCGCCGATGCCGCATCCTTGACCACGGTAAGAATAGTACCCTCCACGGGATTGGCTATCCCGTTATAAGCCTCTTCGGATGCCCTCACCAGAGCCTCAGCCAGGTCCCGGGCAGAACAGTGGTCCTTTCCATCAAGTCCCTTGGCAATGCCATTCCATATCTGCGACAGTATAACCCCGCTGTTACCCCTGGCTCCCATCAGTGCCCCTTTGGCAACAGCCTGTGCTACCGCCGAGGTGCTGTTGTCGGGAGCACGATAGGCCTCCTCAAGGGTAGAGCGCATGGTAAGAAGCATATTTGTACCGGTATCGCCATCGGGAACGGGGAAAACGTTAAGGGCATCGATATCTGCAGCGTTCTTCTCCAGCCAGTCCGTAGCCACCACCACCATATCCCTCAGCTCTTTCCCGCTAAGGAAATCAACCCGCTTTGTATCGGTCTCTCCTTCACGCTGCACAACCATTACTGAAACAAATACTCCAAAAATACTCTCACTGTTGCCAATCTGACCGAAGCTGTGATAACATTATGATATCATTATATCTCGATATTGACCAGCACCGAAGAATTTTACAATAACAAAACTCAACAGTAAAGTAACCTGAAGGGATTGTCATATAGAATATGAAATGTGATTTATGCGGGAAATCGCCTCAGTTCGGACACAACGTCAGCCATTCCAAGCATCATACCAACCGGAGGTGGATGCCGAATATACATCCGGCCAATGTTATGGTAGACGGGAAGCAGAAGAAAATGAATCTGTGCACCCGCTGCCTGCGAAGCCAGCATAAAGTTGCCAGGAGCATCTAGACCCCTTGCTGAAAATTACCGCTGGTTGCCGTTTTTTGCTTATAGATGAATCGCCAGATCTGGCGGGGTGTAATCAGGAGACGACTTTTCCACAGCCTCTCTTCTCACAAGGAGAGAGGCTTCATTTAGTAGCCGCCAAAATGGATAGTTCGATAAATGGGTAGCAGCATGGATAACGACACTTCGGGAAATAAAATTGATAAACTCGAGATTATGCGTCATTCGGCAGCTCACGTAATGGCCGAAGCCGTTCAGTCAATATTCCCGGATGCCAAGCTTGGTATCGGCCCTTCAATCAAAGATGGTTTCTACTATGACTTTGATCTGCCCCGCTCGCTTACCCCGGATGACCTTCCAATAATAGAAGCCAGAATGAAGGAACTTGTCAAAGCCGACCAACCATTCCTCCAGGAAGATGTACTCAGGGAAGAGGCAAAACGGATAATGGCAGACCAGCCCTACAAAATGGAGCTTATCGATGAGATTGGCGACGATGTTGTTTCACTATATCGCCAGGGTAACTTCGTTGACCTCTGCCGTGGCCCCCACGTAAATTCCACCGGAGAAATCAAGGCATTCAAGCTGGTCAGTATTGCCGGGGCCTACTGGCATGGCGATGAGCGCCAGCCCATGCTACAGAGAATATACGGAGTAGCCTTTGCCAGTGAAAAGGAGCTATCCGATTACCTGACCAGAATCGAGGAAGCAGAAAAGCGCAACCACCGGAAGCTGGGCAGGGAGCTTGACCTCTTCAGTATTCAGGAGGAAGCAGGGCCGGGACTGGTGCTCTGGCACCCCCGGGGAGCTATAGTGCGACGCGCTATCGAGGACTTCTGGAAGGATGAGCACATCAAGCGTGGCTATGAAATGGTATATACTCCCCACATCGCAAGGTCAGACCTCTGGAAAACCAGCGGCCACTGGGAGTTCTACCGCGAGCACCTGTACAGCCCGATGGATATAGAAGGGCAGGAATATATCCTCAAGCCGATGAACTGCCTGGGACATATCCTGATATACAAAACAAAGAGGCGCAGTTACCAGGAACTACCCATACGCTATGCAGAACTCGGGACCGTATACCGCTACGAGCGTTCTGGTGTCCTGCACGGCCTGGCGAGGGTGCGGGGCTTTACCCAGGATGACGCCCATATCTTCTGCACATTTCAGCAGCTCCAAGAAGAGGTAGCCGGCGTGCTGGAGCTGGCGCGCTTTATGATGGATACCTTTGGCTTCAGTGACTACAGTGTGTACCTGTCAACACGCCCGGAGAAATATGCCGGGGAACTGGACAAATGGGAAGAAGCC
Source organism: Dehalococcoidales bacterium (assembly GCA_018399795.1). Next base: position 1,493 of record JAGYOC010000070.1, on the reverse strand, counting down.
ACCGGAATCCTGGAAAAGGCCCTGGAACAATCCAAAATCGATTACAATATCGACCCCGGAGAGGGCGTCTTCTACGGACCCAAAATTGACATAAAGTTCAAGGATGCCCTGGAACGGGAATGGCAGGGGCCCACCATACAGGTTGATTTCAACCTCCCCGAGCGTTTCGACGTCAACTATATCGGCCATGACGGTAAAGAGCATATGGTGGCCATGGTACACCGCACGGTCCTGGGAAGCATGGAGAGGTTTATGGCCTCGCTTATAGAGCACTACGGGGGAGCATTCCCGCTATGGCTGGCACCGGTTCAGGTATCGGTTATACCGGTGGCTGACCGACACCTCGATTATGCTCACGAACTGGAAAGTAAACTCAAGATGAGTGAAATACGGGCCCAAGTCGACGGCAGGTCGGAGAGGATAAGCCTCAAGATAAGACAGGCCCAGATGGACAAGATACCATATATGCTGGTAGTAGGGGATAAAGAGATATCTGGCGAGTGCGTTTCCGTACGGCTGCGAAGCGGCGAACAGATGCCTCCTCAAAGCATATCCGACTTCATCACAACTGTTCGAAATCTCATAGATATCCGGTCCCGGGATTTGATTCTGGAATAATATTTGATTACCACGAATAAATATGCTATATTCCTGTCTGTAGTGATTTTTAAATAAAAGGAGGATAGTAGAAGAAATAGTTAAAAAGCTTCGTACCAACGAAAGAATAATAGCCAGGGAGGTCCGGCTGGTAGGTGAAAAGGGGGAGCAATTAGGTATAATGCCGCTAGTCCAGGCACGGGAGGTCGCCGAGCGCAACAATCTCGACCTGGTTGAGGTAGCGCCCACCTCAGCACCACCGGTATGCCGGCTCCTTGATTACGGAAAATACAAATACGAACAATCCAAAAAGGAGCGTGAAGCCCGCAAGAGCCAGCATGTGTCCCTTCTCAGGGAGATACGGTTTCGACCCCGCATCGATGACCACGATTTCAATGCCAAGGCCCGGTCAGTAAAGAAACTGCTGGAAGAGGGAGACAAAGTCAAGGTCACGGTAATGTTCCGGGGCCGTGAGATAGTACATCCCGAGATAGGGCTGAAACTGCTACAAAGGATGTCAGAGCAGGTGCAGGATATCGCCAGCATAGAGAGAAAACCGCTGCTCTACGGTAAGCGTATGATTATGATTCTTGCACCTCTGTCGGGGGCGAAAAACAGAACAAAGGAAAGCGTGGAGCAAAAATAGTATGCCGAAAATCAAGTCACACAAGGGAGCACAGCGGCGCTTCCATATCACCGGAAGCGGTAAATTAATGCGGGTCAAGATTGGTAAAAGCCATCTGCGCCGGCGCAAGACGAAACGGGCCAAAAGGCTATATGATGAGACGATACCGGTAAGCTCCGTCGACCGGAAACGCATTAAGAGGCTGATACCCTACGGTGTTTAACATTACAGGAGGATAGATTGTCACGAGTTAAGCGAGGAACAACCGGCC
>JAGYOC010000069.1 GCA_018399795.1 Dehalococcoidales bacterium | reverse complement strand
GAGAATGGCCCGGCGGGTCGGCTTCGAGATACTCAGGTCGTTTCCGGAGCACTCCTACCGGTACCGGTGCAAATATTTTTCGCGCAATATATGCCTGTTAATCAGGAGGCCCGGCTGGACATATCCATGAGAATCTGTTTTAATTAGGTGTTAATCATAACTTAAGTCTGAAGGAGTAATTTATGGATTTTTTTGGCGGTGAGGGCAGCAGTCAATGGACAATGATAATCCCGCTCATCGTTCTTATCGTATTCAGCATCTTTATGCGAAGGCGGAGATCAGAGAATACCCCCCAGGACATTGCCTCAAGTCTTCTCAATGACATCAATGCTGACCAGGGGATCATCGAGCGGTTCGGTACGCAGACAAAACCCACCAAGCTCAAGACGGGCAGCTGGGACCGCAATAACGACAAGCTCGGCTTTCTGGACGAGGAAACACGGAATAGCGTCAACAATTTCTTCAAAATAGCGGAGGACTTCAACCAGCAGATCGAATCGGCCAAGACCTACAGGACCTCCAGCTACCTCTCCAATATCAATGTGGAGAGGATCAAGGAGCCGATGAACAAGAGCAAAGAAGGTCTCCAGGACTGGCTGAAGAACAACATGCAGCAGGCCGGCCCCGGTGCAGGGCGCCAGGGGTGTCTGCCCGGCATGGGCGGTTAATAGCAAAAAGGACCGGTTTATTCTTAAACCAGCCCTTCAAGTTCTTCTCTTTTCTATCCCTGATATTTTATTCCCGGCGACTCTCTCAGGTAATGCCGCCATCGATGGCTATAACCTGCCCGCTGATATAGGCCGCTTTGTCTCCGGCGAGAAAAGCCACGAGTTCAGCCACCTCCTCCGGCTGACCATACCGGCCCAGTGGAGTCATTTTCAGTATAGCTTCCTTCATCTCCTCCGGCACCCGGTCGGTCATATCGGTGACAATAAAGCCCGGGGCTATCGCGTTTGCTGTTATGTTAAGTGAGCCCACCTCCTTGGCAACACTCTTGGTGAAGGCAATCAAACCCGCCTTCGAAGCCGAGTAGTTCGCCTGGCCAGCATTACCCATCAACCCGGCAATTGAAGCTACGCTGATGATACGCCCCCAGCGGAGCCGCATCATGCTGCGCAGGGCCATTTTGGTACAGTTATACGCTCCAGTAAGGTTGGTTTCAATAACATCACCCCACGCCTCTTCAGACATCTTGAGTAACAGCGTGTCCCGGTTGATACCGGCATTGTTCACCAGGATATCGACCTTCTCCCATCGAGCGGTCACCTCGCTAAACATATCTTTCACGGACTTGCTGTCCTTCACATCAGCCTGGAAGGCGATGGCATCGCCCCCCATCTCCCCTATCTCAACCGCTACCTTCTCGGCATTTTCCAATGCCCTCGCGTTAACGGCCACCCGGGCACCCTGCTCGGCAAGCTTGAGAGCAATAGCTCTGCCTATACCGCGTGAGGCACCGCTAACCAGCGCTACCCTTCCTTCCAGTTCCTTTACCGTATTACACATAGCTCTCTTACTCCTCAAACCTCTTGAAAAGAAGGCAGCAGTTTTGCCCCCCAAGGCCAAAGCTATCCTTGAGACAATTATTCACCTGCTGCTTCCGGGCCACATTCGGCACATAGTCCAGGTCACAATCCGGATCCGGCGTCTCATAATGAATGGTGGGGGGAATGATTCCCCTGCCCAGGGTAAGAACAGCACCTATCGATTCCACCATGCCGCCGGCAGACAGCAAATGCCCGTACATTGACTTGTGAGCACTGATGGGTATCTTATAGGCCTTTTCCCCGAATAACTTTTTTATCGCCCTTGTTTCGCTGACATCATTCAACCGTGTACTGGTACCATGAGCATTGATATATTCAACATCTTCCAGGCCCAGTCCCGCATTCTGGATGGCGATGTTCATGGCTTTCGCTTCGGTATCCGGCTGCGGAGCGGTGGTATCAAAGGCGTCGAATGTCCAGCCAGCCCCCGCCAGTTCGGCAAATATAGATGCACCTCTGTTTACAGCATGTTCATAGCCTTCCAGTATCATTACCCCCGCCCCCTCCCCGTAAACGAATCCGCTACGGTTCAGGTCAAAGGGGCGGCAGGCTTTCTCCGGGTCAGGCTCCTTGCTCAAGGCACCGATAACGCTCAAAGCCGCAACCGTCATCTCATCCAGGGATGCATCCGATGTAGCGACAATCATAACATCGGCATAGCCCAGGCGGATAAAATTCAGGGCACAGCCTATGGCATCAGCCCCACTGGCACAGAGGCTATTAACACTGGTACTGGGCCCCTGCGCACCAAATATCATGCCCAGGCGCAACGATATAATGCTGGGAGCCCCCTTGGTGAAGAACAACGGGTCAACCCTTCTCGGGCCGCGGGTGGCAAGGGTGTCAAAGCCCTGGGCAACATACCGGTTTTCCTGCATATTGGCACTGACAATACCTACCCTCTCCAGTGTCTCCTTTTGCATATCCAGACCCGCCATATTCACAGCCTCCAGCGCTGCCGGGACCACCAAGTGAATCGTCCTCGTCGTTCGCTGAACTGTTTTGGGGTCCATATATTTGTCCGGGTCAAGGCCCTTGACCTCGGCACCCACCTTAACCTGATAATTGCTGGTATCGAATTTCTGTATCAGGCCGACACCCGATTTCCCCGCCGTGAGGTTTTTCCAGTAATCCTCAACATTAAGTCCAATGGGTGAAACGGTACCCATTCCTGTAACTACTACTCGCTGCACCTCGTCTTTTTCGCCTCCTTTACCCTCAGGATTGGCAGGGCCTTACCACTAATGCCCGGCCAGCACCGACCACCACACGCTTAAGCCTGGCATAACAATATACACAGCGCCGATAAAACAGCTCCAAAGAAATAGATTTGCAGCCTGTCACCGGTACCAGTCACTGTTACCATCAATAATTACTTTTTCTCTGCCAGGCGTGCCTCTACATAAGAAACAAAGTCACCGAAATTCTTGAACTTCTGAGCCTCCTCATCCGGTATCTCGATACCGAACTCGTCCTCTAGCGCGACCAGCACCTGTACCATGTCCAGGGAATCAGCCTTCATATCCTGGAAGGTTGACTCAGGGGTAAGAATCTCCCGATCGCAATGTACAACCTTGACAATAATATCCTTGATGGTTTCTTCAGTAGCCGACATAACTTCTCCTTTCCCAGATTGGTATATTATTTTTATCGCTTTATTTTACCCGCCATTGCACCAAGCTCTTTTTTCAGGTTCACTACCATTCCCTTTTCCACCGCCAGGCGGGCCTGACCCAGTTTCCTGGTTACTTCCTCAGCCTGGCTATTGCCATGTATCTTCAGCACCACCCCATCAACCCCCCAGATTAGACCGCCACCGGCACTATCGGTCAGTACCAGCGACTTGAGCAAATCCTTAACTTTACCCTTTAAAAACCGCCCTATTAAAGGATAGCTCTTCGATTTGCCCTTGAAGAAGCCCGTCATAGCGACGACCGCTCCCTCGCAGAGCTTCATAATGGCGTTGCCGACAAAGGCATCGCAGACGATAACATCAGCACCACCATTCAAGACAGCGTTGCCCTCAACGTTGCCGACGAAGTTGAGGCCACTATCCTTTAATAGCTCATAGGCTTCCCGGACAACCTCGTTACCCTTGCCTTCTTCCTTGCCAACGTTCAGCAAGGCCACACTGGGATTGGGAATATCCAGAAATATCCTGGCGTATACGGTACCGATTACGGCAAAGGTAAGCAGGTGATGCGGTTTGCAGTCCATATTGACGCCAAGGTCGAATATCGCCGTTCTGGGAGCTAACCCGCTTAAAACTCCACCAATCACCGGCCGGGCCACACCATCTATCATACCAAATGACTGCAGGGCACTGGTAATCAGAGAGCCGGTAGCAGTAGCACCCAGCAGTGCGTCCGCTTTACCTTCCTTTACCGTCCTGGCAGCTACAGCTATGGACGAATTCGGCTTGCTCCTTACCAACAGGGCCGGATTTTCCCCTTCTTTTAAGAAGGTATCTGCATTTACACAGCTAACCGGTAAGCCGGATATACTGTATTTTGACAGCTCCTCCTCCAGTATATCCAGTGGGCCAACCAGCACCGGCTCAACGCCCTGACTCTCCGCTGCGGCCACAGCACCCTTTACTATCTCGGCAGGGGCATAATCGCCCCCCATTGCATCAACGGCTATCCTTACTCTACGGTTGTTATCAGCCATCAGGAAAATTCACTTCTTTCACCAGAGATAATACCGCTACCGAAGCCGCACCACCGCTCCACCGGTAATTATCACCTCGCCCTTCTGATTAGAGCAGTCCAGACTGCAACTCGCATACTGCACGCCTTCTTTGTCCTCAATTGAATCTATCTTGCCGCTGGTAGTGATGGTATCCTCGGGACGAGCCGCCGCTTTGAAGCGAACGGAAAGCTTGCCACCTTCCAGCCACAACCGGCCAAATGCCCGCGTCATCATCTCAGATGCATAAGCAAGGATTAGCATGCCATGCGCAATAGTGCCTCCAAGGGGAGTGCTGGCAGCAAAGGCTTCATCAATATGAATGGGGTTATAATCACCGCTTGCCTCCGCATAGAGATTGATATCCTGCTGGGTTACCTTCTTCAGCACTGAAGGTAGACTCATACCCTGGTGAAATTCTCTCGGTCCTGAATTCTCAAACAATGGAGGTTACCTCTTCTTAACTGCTCAATCCGGCACAGCGATAGTTGCTTTTCCGTTTAAAACGATCTCCCCACTCTGATTGGCCGCGTTGATCTCTATTGAGATAAGGTTTAATCTGCCACGTTCCAACCTTTTGGCTATCTTGCCGGAGCAGCTAACACGCTCACCCAGAGGTACGCTCCGGCAAAATTCAAGCTCCTGAGATGCATGTATCGAACCAGGAGGTACCGAAAAGGACTCCGACAGGGCTGTCATGGCACACGCCGCTATCGCCAGCGGGGGGACTACCCGCTCCTTAAGAAAATCACGCTGCTCACCGACCGCATCCAGGTATTTGATGATTAGTGGTTCGGTAAGCTCATAACTTATCGAGGGAAATTGATAACCAACCGGTAGCTCTTTTAAACTTGCCAGAGAATGGCCATTCTCTTTATTATCCATTAAAAATTCCGATGATTCAGATTAAGCGTGGTGAAAGACCGTAATGCATCGACAAAAAGTCTCTGTAAATATAAACTACATCCAGACAGGATGTCAAGCATTCACAATTTATGACTAAATTCAATCCTCCAAACAGGTATTTTAGTGCCAGCAGAAAATAGTAATAAAAATCCCCCAGAAATAGTTGACATACAAATATATTAGTAGTATTATATACTTTTGTACTATGCCTCATTTTGTTTTTCTTTTGTATCATTCCTCTGCATCCCCTTGACTCTATTTTTATTCTATTTATTGCGATAGCGACAAATAACCATTCGTGTTCGATTAAGGAGTATGGCTGAATATGGTTTTTATGTCAGTACACACTGAAGGCAACAGATCCGAAGTACCCAGGAAATCCTACGGCAGACTACCCGAAATTATGGAGGTCCCCAATCTTATCGATATCCAGCTGAAGTCATTCCGCTGGCTGCAGGAAGAAGGGCTAAAACATCTTTTCGAAGAGGTTTTTCCCATAAACGACTTCACCGGGAACAGGTTAAAGCTGGAATTCACGGGTTATGAATTTCGCCCTCCCCGGCATTCCGAACAGGAATGCCGCCACCGCGATCTGACCTATTCGACATCACTTTACGTTCAGGCCAGGCTGTTAATCAAAAACACGGGCGAGATAAAAGAGGAATCTATCTTCCTGGGCGTAATCCCCCTTATGACGACCAAAGGCACCTTCATTACCAGCGGTGCGGAACGAGTGGTCGTAAGCCAGCTGCTCCGTTCTCCAGGAGTCTCTTTTACTCTACAGGAAGATGCTTCAAGTGGACGTGATCTGTGTCACGCCAAGCTGATACCTACTCATGGTGCCTGGCTGGAGTTCGATACCAGCAACCGTGACGTAATATCAGCTAAAATTGACGGCAAGCGGAGAATAGCTATTACAACCCTGCTGCGTGCCATAGGATATGGCAGCGACAAAGAACTGAAAGAACTATTTTCCGATGTAGATAATTCTGCACGCCATTACATCGATTCCACCATAGAGAAGGACAGCCTGATCCGTAACACTTCTGATGCCCTTCTCGATATATACAAGAGGCTGAGGCCCGGAGACCCGCTCACCCTCGATAATGCACAAAAGTTGATAAATAACCTTTTCTTTGATCCACAACGCTATGACCTTGGCGAAGTAGGCCGTTATAAGCTCAATAAAAGGCTCGAACTCGACTCTGTAAAGAACACAAGGGCGTTGGATAAAGAAGACATCGTCAATATCATCAAGCGGATGATCATGATAAACAACGGTGAAGATACGGCCGGCGATATCGACCACCTGGGCAACCGGCGGGTATGTACCGTTGGTGAACTAATACAAAACCAGCTACGCATAGGTTTGTTGCGCCTTGAGCGCATCGTTAAAGAGCGCATGAGCATACTCAGCTCGGAAACAGTTACCCCCAGCGCTCTGGTGAACTCCCGTCCGATAGCAGCTACCATCAGGGAATTTTTTGGCAGTTCACAGCTATCGCAGTTCATGGACCAGACCAATCCACTGGCCGAAATCACACACAAACGGCGCCTTTCCGCCATGGGCCCCGGAGGGCTTTCCCGCGAAAGAGCAGGGTTCGAGGTTCGTGACGTTCACTTCTCACACTACGGCCGAATCTGCCCCATCGAAACACCCGAGGGTCCAAACATCGGTCTTATCGGTTCTCTATCCATCTATAGCAGGATTAACAAGCACGGTTTCATCGAAACCCCATACCGTAAGGTCGTCTCCTCAATGAGTAATAAGGATATCAACTTGAAGGGGCAGACCACACGGGAAGAAGTTGTCAATGACCAGGGTGAATCCATAGTAAAAGCCGGCAAAAAGATCACCAGTGCTATAGCAGCACAGCTATCTAAATTACCGGAAAGAGAGATACAGATAGTACCTTTCGTATCCGATAAGATCGAATACCTCACCGCCGATGAAGAGGACAAATATACCATCGCGCAGGCAAAAGCCGTGCTGGATAGCAGCAATCACTTCTCGGAAAGCCACGTGGAGGCAAGACACGCCGAACACTACATGTTTGCAGCCCCGGAATCAATACATTACATGGATGTATCACCCAAGCAGATATTCAGTGTTGCCACAGCGCTGATACCATTCCTGGAACACAACGACGCCAACCGCGCACTTATGGGTTCCAATATGCAGCGCCAGGCCGTACCGCTGCTTCGCCCCGAAGCACCGCTCGTGGCCACTGGCATGGAGGCCGAAGCGGCCAGATACAGCGGGGAGGTATTCCTGACCAAAAAGCCGGGTACAGTTATATCAGCTACGAGTTCCGAGATAGTAATCCGCAACGACGATGGCGAGCAGGAAACTTACCCCCTAATGAAATTCGTTCGCACCAACCAGGGAACCTGCATCAATCACCACCCGATAGTCAGCATTGATGACCGGGTAGAAGCGGAGCAGGTTATCGCGGACAGTTCCTGTACCGACAGGGGCGAGCTGGCTCTGGGACAGAATGTATTATGCGCCTTTATGAGCTGGGAGGGATATAATTACGAAGATGCTATCATTATCAGCAGCCGGCTGGTAGAAAAGGACAAATTCACCTCGATGCACATATCCAAGCACGAGGTAGAAGCGAGACGAACCAAACTGGGACATGAAGAAATAACACGAGACATACCCAATGTAGGTGAAGAAAGCCTGCGTAATCTGGATGAAATAGGTATCATCCGAATCGGAGCCGATGTCGGCCCCGGAGACATACTGGTAGGCAAAATTACACCAAAAGGTGAAACCGAGCTATCTGCCGAAGAAAAATTGCTCAGGGCTATCTTTGGAGAGAAAGCCAGAGAGGTAAAGGACACCTCCCTAAGGATGCCCCACGGAGTCTGGGGAAAAGTAATCAACGTCAAAATTTTCTCCACCATCCAGGGTGACGACCTTCCTGCAGGAGTCGACCAGTGGGTTCAGATATGGGTTGCCCAGAAGCGTAAAGTATCGGTAGGAGACAAGTTGGCCGGCAGGCACGGCAACAAGGGTGTCGTTTCCATAATTGCACCAGTGGAAGATATGCCCTTCCTTCCTGATGGCACTCCCGTAGATATCATCCTCAACCCCATCGGTGTCCCCTCCAGAATGAATCTGGGGCAGGTTCTGGAAACCCACCTGGGTTGGGCAGCACAAAATCTGGGCATCAAGGTACTTACTCCGGTCTTCGACGGTGCCGATGACACAGCCATCGAAGACGCCCTGGCCAGGGCATGGATGGCACGACAAAGTGGAGCGGTTGAAATAAGTACAGGTGATGACACCCCTGCAGTACAGATAGAAACGGCCAAATCCTGGGTTACCGACCAGGGATACGACGGGGAGAAGGCCTTCAGTGATTTTCTTTCCGGAGAGGCAAAGGATATCTGCCTGCGTCTCTGGCTGGAAAGCCTAGACATTCCCAGTCGCGAGCTTTCCCGGGAAGATCTTATAAATGTTGTGGAAAAGGCAATCGCAACCCACAACACCACACCTCCGACTCATGGCAAGCTTGCTCTGCGCGATGGTAAAACCGGGGAAAAGTTTGACCAGCCTATAACAGTGGGAAATATCTACATGATAAAACTCAATCACCTGGTCGAAGACAAGGTTCATGCCCGCTCCACAGGACCATATTCCCTTATCAGCCAACAACCACTCGGAGGAAAAGCTCAATTTGGAGGGCAGCGTTTCGGTGAAATGGAGGTATGGGCACTGGAAGCGTATGGTGCCGCACATAACCTCCAGGAAATGCTGACCAATAAATCCGACGATGTCAGTGGGCGTGCCAAGACATACGAGGCTATCGTAAAGAACGAAGATATTGTCCAGTCGGGTGTACCGGAATCATTCAAGGTGTTGATTATGGAACTGCGCAGCCTTGGACTTGCCGTTGAGGTTCTCAGCGAAGAGGAGGAAAAGATTTCTCTTCCGGAAGAAACAGGAGAGGAAAAGGAATTGACGCACGAAGATACTGCCATAGAGTCCTACCCTGCCTCAGCAGAACTCATCGAACCCGAGGCCGCGAAAACGGAAGAGGCCAGCGCCGGAGATGATACCGCCATTCCAGATGATAAGGCGACAGAAGAAACCGGCGAGAAAACAGATGATAATCCCGCGGAGGAAGAGACCGCGACCAATACGAATGAGGACTATGGAGAAGATAATACCGGGAAAGAGGTGAAGGAAGACAATGCTTGAAGTTAATGATTTTGACGCCGTCCGTATATCCCTCGCTTCACCAGAACAAATCCGCAGCTGGTCCTACGGAGAGGTTACCAAACCGGAGACGATAAATTACCGCACCCTGAAACCGGAAAGGGATGGACTTTTCTGTGAAAGAATCTTCGGACCGACCAAAGATTTCGAATGTTTCTGCGGGAAATATAAGAAAATACGCTACAAGGGGGTCATCTGCGACAAGTGCGGCGTCGAGGTAGCACGTTCCAAAGTGCGCCGTGAGCGGATGGGACATATCGAACTGGCCAGCCCGGTAAGCCACATCTGGTTCGCACGGGGGATACCCAGCCGGATGGGGCTGCTGCTGGGCTTATCCCCACGTAACCTGGAACGTGTCCTCTACTTCTCACACTACATAATAACCTCAATAGATGAGAAGGCACGGCAAAGGGCCGTTGAAGAACTGAGAGAGAACACTTCCCAGGAAAAAGAGACCGGCAAGAGCGACCTCGAGGTCAGAGTTGGCGAGAAGGAAGAGGCAGGTGCCACCGTTGAGGAGATAAACAAGCTGCGCAGTGATTGGGTTGATGAAGAAATGCAGCGGGAAGAAAAAACCGAGAGCAACATCGAACAGGTCGAAAACCTTCGCGAGCGCGCAATCCTCAACGAGAATCGCTACAATGAACTCAAACAAAAATTCGGCGACGTTTTTGAAGCTGAGATGGGCGCCGAGGCCATCCTCAAACTTCTCAAGGGAATAGACCTTGAAAAAACATATAATGACCTTATCCAGGAAACTCGCCTTACCTCTGGGCAAAGACGTAAAAGAGCAAGCAAGCAGCTGCAAATAGTCGAGACATTCCGCCGCAGTGGCAATAAACCTGAGTGGATGATTCTTACCGTACTACCCGTTCTTCCCCCGGACCTTAGACCCATGGTACAACTCAATGGGGACAGGTTTGCCACCAGCGGGCTCAATGACCTCTACCGACGGGTTATTAATCGCAACAACCGCCTACGTCACCTTTTGGAAATAGGCGCACCCAGTATTATTATACGTAACGAAAAACGGATGCTCCAGGAGGCAGTTGATTCCCTCATCGACAATGATAAAGCTGGGGGTAGAGCTGTTTCCTTCGGCAGCAATCACAAGCTCAAATCGCTCTCGGATATGCTCCGGGGGAAGCAGGGACGGTTCCGCCAGAACCTGCTTGGTAAAAGGGTCGACTACAGCGGTCGTTCGGTAATCGTGGTCGGCCCGAACCTCAAGCTCCACCAGTGTGGACTGTCCAGGAGAATGGCCCTGGAGCTGTTCAAGCCGTTCATTGTCCACCGTTTGATGGATAGGGGCCTTGCCTTCAGTGACAAGAGCGCCCGGCGTCTGGTAGCCAGAGCTAACCCAGCTGTATACGATATACTGGAGGAGGTTGTCAAGGAACGTCCGGTCTTGCTCAACCGTGCCCCAACCCTTCACCGGCTCGGTATCCAGGCCTTCGAACCAGTATTAATCGACGGCAGTGCTATACAGATTCACCCACTGATATGTTCTACCTTCAACGCCGATTTTGACGGTGACCAGATGGCTGTCCACCTGCCACTGTCCCGAGCTGCGGTAAAAGAAGCCAGAGAACTTATGCTCAGCGTACACAATATGTTATTGCCAAGCTGTGGTGAACCCATCGTTATTCCAACTCTGGACATGACACTCGGCTGTTACTACCTTACTACAATCCGAAAAGGAGCTATGGGCGAAGGCAGAGTCTTCGGAAGCATGGAAGAGGCCCAGCTTGCCTACGACAGCGGTATTATCGACCTCAGAGCAGAGGTCGAGGTCCGTAAAGACGGAGAAAGGATAAAAACCAGCGTCGGACGTATCATTTTCAACGAAGTGCTGCCACCTGAACTCCGCGACTATAATCGAGTGGTCGATAAAACGGTCACAAAGCATTTAGTCGCCAGTTGCCAGAAGCTGATGAACAATGAGGACCTGGCAGTAGTCCTGGACGCCATGAAAAATCTCGGGTTCCACTACGCTACCCTTTCAGGAACTACCATCGGGATGAGTGATATCAAGATACCGGATGATAAAGGAGAACTGATAAAAGCAGCCGAAGACAAGACAGTAACTGCCAAAGAGCAATACAACCAGGGAATAATAACCGAGGACGAGAGTTATAACAGCGTTGTCGGAATCTGGATGAACACCACAGAGTTGATAACCGATTCCATCTCCAGGTCACTGGACAGGTACGGCAGCATCTATATGATGTCCACATCGGGCGCAAAGGGTAATATTTCCCAGATCAGGCAGATGGCCGGGATGCGAGGCCTGATGACCAACCCCTCAGGAAAGATAATTGACTTCCCCATTAAATCGAGCCTGAGGGAAGGGCTGAGCGTGCTCGAATATTTCATTTCAACTCATGGTGCCCGCAAGGGACTGGCCGATACCGCGCTCAGAACATCAGAAAGCGGTTATTTGACCAGACGTCTGGTTGATGTGGCACAGGACACAATCATCCGTGAGGAAGATTGCGGTACCACGGGCGGTATCTGGATATCCGAATTGAAGGAAGACGATTTACTGCCACCGCTTTCCAAAAGGGTTATTGGCCGTATATCCGCCAGCAGAATTGTTGACCCTCAGTCCAACGAAACAATCGTGGAAAGAAACGAGGAAATCGACGAGACCAAAGCGAAGATGGCCATCGATGCCGGCATAAAGCAAATCCAAGTCAGGTCACCTCTTACCTGCCAGTCAAGGCAGGGTATCTGCCGTCTATGCTACGGCTGGGACCTTGCCCATGGCAATATGGTCGAACTCAACACTGCAGTAGGCATAATTGCTGCCCAGAGTATTGGAGAACCTGGTACCCAGTTGACACTGCGTACCTTCCACACCGGCGGGGTGGTTGGAATTGACATCACGACCGGCTTGCCCAGAATTGAAGAGCTTTTCGAAGCAAGGACCCCGAAAGGACGCGCGATAATCACGGAAATAGACGGTGTAGTCGAAATAATTGATAAAGAGGAAGAGAAAAGGATTAAAGTATCCAGCTCCCAGGTATTATACGATGAATATACAATACCCCCAGGCTGGGTAACACTGGCTGAGGATAAAGAACATGTACATACCGGAACCACACTGGCCCACCCCCCGGAAACGGACGATGCCACAACGGATGGCAAGTCACTCACAGCCGAGAACCGGGCAATAGTGGCCCGCTTCAGTGGAAAGGTAAACATTGAAGGAGAGAAATTATTTATAGAATACGAGGATATGGAATCCCGGGAATACCCCATTCCGGCAACAGCCCATATCCGTGTCAATGATGGTGATAGGGTTTCCGCCGGAGACCAGTTGACCGACGGATCCATAGACCCACAGGAATTCCTCACAGTCAAGGGGAAGGATGCAGTCCAACGCTACCTGGTAGATGAGGTACAGAAGGTATACCGCTCCCAGGGTGTCAACATCAACGACAAGCACATCGAGGTTATTGCCCGGCAGATGTTGACCAAGGTCCGCATTGATAAGCCCGGTGACACCG
>JAGYOC010000068.1 GCA_018399795.1 Dehalococcoidales bacterium | reverse complement strand
AGCTGCCAGCCTGTTCAAGAACCGCAACTTTGTGTTCATGCTCGCCATGGTGCTGGCCCTGACGGTCGGGCTTGATACGCGCTGGACCGAGCCCTTATTGATGCCGGCCCTGGGTATTACCATGACACTGTCTGTCCTTGACATAACCAATAGAGACCTCACATCGATGCGCAGGGCGCCGCGGCCGGTACTGCTTTCATTTTTATTCAATTATGTCGCTATGGGTGGCGGCATGCTGCTTATGGCCAGGTGGTTGATCAAGGATGCCCAGATATGGGGAGGTTTCGTAACACTGGCGGCGATGCCGCCCGCTGTTTCTGCCGTACCCTTCAGCTATATGCTGGGTGGTAACACGGTATTCTCGTTGTTGGGAACAGCAGGGCTGTATATCGCCTCGCTGGGTATAACCCCGGCTCTGATGATTCTGTTTCTGGGTTCCGACTTCGTTAACCCGCTGCGTTTACTTATCATACTGGCACAGTTGATAGTGCTTCCGCTTGTGGTATCACGTTTGCTCATCTACCGGGGCTTGGTAAAGCGCATCAAGAGGTGGCGGGATACCGTGGTTACCTGGAGTTACTTCCTGGTAATCTACGTCATTATCGGCGTCAACCGGGAGGTGTTCTTCTCCCACCACGATATACTGTTTGAGGTCGTTGTCATTGCGCTTGCTGTTACCTTTGGACTTGCTCATATCATCGATTTCTCTGCCCGAAGGATGAATATCGACAGGTCTACCGTGATAAGCTGGGTTGTGGTAGGAACAAGGAAGAATGCCGGTCTTGCCAGCGCCATTGCAATCACTTTTCTTGGTGAGAAAGCGGCTTTCCCGGCAGGTGTTATCACGCTTTGCGGTATCTCGCAGTTCCTCTGGCTGGGTTTTTACTACAAGAAGATATGCAAACGGGAGGGCGTGCCGTGATTTACCAGGGGTGGAAGCTGGTGACACATTCGGCCATTTTGGTACTGCCGAAATGTGAGTTCATGGTGATATCCATTGCCCTCAGGTAATCGGCTATCCTGTCGACAATCAAGAAGTGTTTTTGCACGTATTTTTTACCCCGGTTGCCGATTCTTTCCGATGCGCGGGCGTTGTCCAGCAGGTTGATGACCCTCCGGGCGGTTTTCCTCGGGTTTTCGTAGAAATAGCCGGTGTCTCCTTGCTTTATCTGAAACCGGATTCCCCCTACGTTGCTGGCGATGACTGGTTTGGCTTTCCAGAGCGCCTCCGTAACCACCAGCCCGAAGCCCTCCCGGGTAGAAGGCTGCATTATCACGCTGGCGGCACGCTGCAGGGCGTTGACCTCGCGATAGTTTTCCAGGCGGTTGGATAGTGAAAGCCGCAATATGCGAACGTCCCTGTCATTACCGGTCATCTCCTGAATATTTTCCAGCACCCGGGCACCTTCGGGGTCGTCGGAGGCAAACCCACCTGCCAGAAGTAGCTGGCACTTTCTTTCCCGCCTTACTTCCCGGTAGGTGGCGATGGTTCTATCCAGGCCTTTCCAGGGGTCGAACCGCCCTATCTGTGCGATGATTGGAAGTTCGGGGTCTATTTCGTATTTGTTTAGGACGCTTGATATCTCCTCTTCGCTCAGCTCGCGGTTCTTTTCCGAAAAGGGGTCGATAAAGGGTGGAATAACGAATTTTGGTATCAACCAGGGTGGGAAAATATACCGGGCTGCGGAGAAGATGGCCGCATCGTAATCGGACACCCAGTCTTCGAGCAGTTTGGACATACCGTTCCGGGCTTTTACCGATGGCTCCAGGTCGAGGTGACACCTCCATAGCCAGCTCTGCCCCTCTTTTTTCAGGTATCTGCAGAGCAGCATCGGCTGGGGGTCATGGACGATTACTACATCCGGGGAATAATCTATTATGTTATCGCTAACGGCTTCCAGGAGGTGGTTGTTATAGATTTGCCTGAGTTCACGGCCGAATGAGCCCTTCTTGCCCTGCAAAAGGTTGTGCAGCTTCTTGGTACACTCGAAATAGCTAGCGTTACCCTGGATAACCTTCCATTCTGCTTCCAGGCCAATGCGGTTGAGTAATGGTACGGAGCTATACAGCATTTCCGCTACTCCACCGCCGTTGGCTGTGGAATTCAGTTCCAGTATCTTTAACCCCTTGAGCCTCTGAGCGAGGCTCAGCAGCTTATCAATTCTTTCCTCTTCTACGACGGAGCGGTATTCATCGAGAGATCTGGTATCGAAGGGGCATATATCCTTCCTCCGGCTGTAAACAGTTCCGTCCGGTAAAACCTGGGCGATTGTCATTCGAAGAACATCCTGTATTGGTCTCCTTCCACCTATGCCTTGTATTTATTAAAACGTATCTATCTCTATCGGGTTGCTTCTACGCGACACTCCTAATCTTACGGAAATAAATTATCCGCTCTGCAATCATATTTCGAACAAGCTACAACATGTTAGGGCAAAACGTCAAGTATTAATGTGTTTTTCTGGAAGTGTAACTCAATACCTGTCCGGCTTCGCTCGATTGACATTCTGGATGAGGAGCGCATAGTATTATTACAAAGCGATTCGGTGATGCTCCTCGTAGAATGACATCCGTTCTTTGGATGCAGTAGCGACGTTTAATATATTCTAGCAGAATACGGAGGGCGGTTACAATGAAAAGCAGAGAAGAAATAACGGAATGTGCCCGGGAATATTTTGACGTTGCCGGCATATACAATGTTCATGATGGGAAAAGCACCCTTATACTTGGCCTGGAAACCAGGCCGGAACGAAACCTGGATGAATTCGGCAAGACGGATAGGGGAATAGAATTACCCGGTTTTGCGAAGCATGTCCAGCCGGGGCTCGATCAGGTTGTAAAAAATTTGGAAAAACTGGGCATCGCCGCCAGCATACTGGGAAAGTACGGCTATGCACATCGGGGAGAAGCCGACTTCTTTAACTACAAAACGGCAGCGATAAAGGCGGGGTTGGGTAAACGTGGTAAGAACACCCTGGTTATAAATCCGGTATTTGGTTCCAGGCTTCGCTTTGCTGCCCTGAGGCTTAACACTATTCTCGAAACAGGCCCGGATGAATCCGATGAGGAAAGCCCATTATGCAGGGGCTGCTCGATCTGTATTGACGAGTGTCCTTTGAGTATCCTCAAGCCATACCGCTTGATTGATACCGCAGAATGTTTGTCCAATATTGTCGGTGATGTGGCCGAAGTAGAGGATAACCGGTTCGTTTTGTGCGATATCTGCCTGCAGCGGTGCCCGGCAAACAGTATCGGTTTAGACTAGACGGAAACGGCATCTCCGGATACCATTTCCGGAGATGCCGTTTGAACACTTTTTGTAGTTGCCTTATTTCTCTTCCCTTACTCTTCGGCCTGGGTCGGGTAGTCCATTATCTGGACTCCCTCAGGAAGCTGGAACTCGCTATCCGGTATGTCGGTGAAATCTATGTTCTTGTATTCGATTGTGGTTGTGGACTCTGGCGTTGAATAGACTACCTTTATGGGGAGACCGTAATCTGTCCATATCCAGGCCGTAGAACTGGTATCCTGCATTGTATATTCGATAACCATACAGGACTTCCCGTCTATAGTTTCGGTGCCGGTCGTCACCGGGTCATACTGAAGGACCGTCTCGATTTCATCGATGGGAGACAGGTCGGTCTCTTCATAGCTGGTCTGGAAAGCGGTGTTCTGGTCGGGCATATACATATACATCGTTTGAGCATCCTGGTCCACGATATTGATGACGGTTTGTCCTTGAGACGTCGTTTTGGTTTTCATTTTGTTGTCTTTGAGCCATACCTCGTAGGTCATGGGCTCCATACCTGTATTCGTCATCACGATGTCGAATTTCATTGAATCTATGTCCGAGGCTTTACCCAGGATACCCTCCAGGTCCTCGTCGGACTGCTGGGGTTCCTCATTCTGGGGTGATTCTTCGGTCGGTGTGGAATCTGGTGCAGTATCATCCCCGGGCGCTTCGCCTGGTGCGGAAGATGAGGTGCATCCGGTTAATAGCGCTACGGTTAGCAGGATGGTACCGGTAATACTGGCGAAGTAAAAAGGCCTTTTCAATCTCACTGATCCTCCTAAAATAATTTATGGTTCAAACTACCAGCTCAGCCTTCCGGTGGCAAACATTGCCCAGAAGAATATGGTTACGGACAGGGCGATTATTGATATCACCAACTGCCACTGAAACCGTTTTACCGTCAGTTTCTTGTCGTGTTCCTCGGTTAGATTTGCTACCAGGCTTTCCAGGTGATTTAACCTCAAGGCCAGGGCGCGTATGGTGGATGTCTCTATAACGCTGGGAAAGGCCTCAAGCAGAGATTCCAGTCTTTCCCTTTGAGCCTTCATGCTCTTGGAAACGCTGTCCCATTCCTGCTCGATTTCCTCCACCTGAGACTTGATGCTTTCCAGTGATCCGAGCAGGTCGTTTTTCTGCTTCGTTTTCCAATTCTCGACGTCGCCGGATAGATTATCGAGGCTTAAGCGGAGCCCCTCGACTTTGTCGGTGAGCTTTTGCTCATCCATCACCTCGTCGACAGCTTCCTTTATCTCTATCACGTCGTGTTGGAGGTCACTGGTTGCTTCGTCAGAATCCGTTTTTACTGTCTCATCATTGTTTTCGGTTGACATAGCACTTTACCTTATTTTATTACGCTACTATACTATTTCGCCTCTTCAAAAAGCCAGCTGGTGATTCTCTTTTTGATCTCATCCCGGACCTGGCGGAACCTTTCCAGTTTATCTGATTCCGAACCGGCGGTTAACTCGGGGTTTTCAATATCCCAGAACAGGCGGTTGCTGATGTCCGGGAACGTGGACGGGCAGTTCGCCTCCGCCTGAGCACAAACCGTAATAAGATAGCCGAAATGCATTTTCCCCATATAATCCCTGAGGGCCTTGGAGTACTGTTTACTCAAATCTATACCAAGCTCCTGCATTACCTCCCGGGTATAGGGATGAATGTCCTTTGGCTGCAGACCGGCGCTATGAGCTTCAA
>JAGYOC010000067.1 GCA_018399795.1 Dehalococcoidales bacterium | reverse complement strand
TTTGTTCTATTCGGTCCGAGCGTTCTTTGAGAAGGCTTTCATCTTGGGAGTATTCAAGTGCCTGTCCCAGACAGCCCCGGGAAAGCCGTGCCAGAAGCCTTGCTTTTCTCTGCTCAATGTCCCAATGTTCACCAAGTGCTTTCTCCATTTCGTCTGGTGGCAAGGGGAGTAGTTCCAGCCGCTGGCACCGCGAAACGACGGTAGCCGGTAATAGCTCTTCCCTTGCAGTCACCAGTGCAAAGATTACTTTATCTGCAGGTTCCTCAAGGGTTTTTAACAGGCAGTTGGCGGCTTCGTTGGAGAGTAGCTCGGCTCCTTCGATGATGAATACCTTGTATCTGGCTTCAAAGGGAGGAAGGCTGGCTGAGTGCTGTAGCTGTCTAATCCGCTCAATGCTGATTTCCGTTTGTACACTGTCTTCCGATATATCCTGTCCTCCAGATATAGTGATGACCTCGACGTCGGGATGCTTCCCCGAGCTTATTTTCAGGCAGGTGCTACATTCGCCGCAAGGGGGGGTGGCAGCACCACAATTTATGGCCCGGGCCAGGTCCATTGCCAGCGTCATTTTGCCGACATGGTGAGGGCCGATGAGGAGATAGGCATGGGCCAGCGCACCTTTTTCGAGGCTGCTTTTAAGCAATGAAACGGCTCTGTTCTGACCAATTACCTGCCACATTGTTAGCTGTCAAATTGCCGGCCCGTATCACATCGAAGGAGATCTTCCACCGTCTCACGCCTTCGGATAAGGTGTGCTTTACCGTTATTGACCATAACCACTGCCGGCTTTGGCGATGCATTGTAGTTGCTTGACATGGGTAAGCAGTAAGCACCGCAAGCGGGTATGGCAATGATATCACCACTTGTTATGGAGGGCAGACGGATATCCGGGATAAGGATGTCACCGGACTCACAATATCTGCCTGCTATGGTAACCTCCTGGCTTTCTCGTTCCTTCATCTTGTTGGCGATAACGGCTTCATATCTGGCACCGTATAGCGCAGGGCGGATGTTATCTCCCATACCGCCGTCCACGGATACATAGCGCCTTATTCCCGGGATGTCTTTTACAACCCCGGCTTCATATAGCGCCACGCCGCACCGACCGATGACGGAACGCCCCGGTTCAATGGTAAGACGGGGCAGTGCCAGCCCCCGTTTTTGGCACGCGGAGGTGATACTGGACGATATTGTTTCTGCATATCGGGAAATCGGAGGAGCTGGTGTGTCCAGGGTGTACTGGATGGCGAATCCGCCTCCGATATTTAACTCGTTTAGGGTAAAACTGTGTCTACTCTTCATATCCGCGGCGAAGTTGACCATTACATCGATAGCATTCAGGTAGGGTTCGGGTTCAAAAATAAGGGAACCGATGTGACAGTGCAGCCCGGTGATGTTGAGACTCGGGCTGGAAGCGGCCAGCGATACCGCTTCCTCTGCCTGCGACAACGGGATGCCGAATTTGCTATCGACGATGCCGGTGGCAATATAGCTGTGGGTGTGGGGGTCGATGCCGGGGGTGAGCCGGAGCAGTATATCGACGTTTGAGCCCTGTTTTCGTGCGGTTTCCTCAAGCATTTTCAGCTCATGTAGGTTATCCACCACGACATGGCCCACGTGCCATCGCAGAGCTATGTCCAGTTCCTCGGCCGATTTGTTGTTGCCATGAAGGTAGACCCTTTCCATGGGAAAGCCGGCCGAGCGGGCAATCGCTAGCTCACCGCCCGATACCACATCCAGCCCAAGCTCCTCCTCATCCATAATAGCGGCCAGAGTGCGGTTGATAAACGCCTTGCAGGCGTAAACGACGTTGATATCCCGGTAGCATTGTCCGAACTCTGACCGGAATTCCCGGCAGCGGCTGCGCAGGTCGGCTTCATCAAGTATGTATAGCGGAGTACCGAATTCAGCTGTCAGGTCGATGGTATCGCATTCCCCTACGACAAGGTGACCTGCCTTATTTACCGTGGAATTGACCGGGAATAAAGGTAGACGTGGTAACATTATAATTAATGTTACCAGTGCCGCAGGGTTAAGTCAATTGAGGTTTCCATAACACGCAGTCGGAAGATGCTGCTTCTATCTGGCGGTATTCGGTCCGTGTAATACGCTTTAAAGCGCTCGGTATTTATAATGGCGGCTCTGGTTATGGTACCATGGCCGGGATGGCGTTCAGGGATAGCCAGACTCCATATCCGATGGACCATGAGATTAATGCACTGCGGCGATGAGTCCGATTCTGGTTTTATCCATGGCTGTGTCCTCTGGGATCATCATCCGCCATCTCATGAGTGAGCTGACGGCGCAGCCTGTCCCTTAGCCCAGGTGAAGGATACACCGGCTTACAGGCTGACTTTACCATCTTGCCTATCCTGTCTTCGTTGTTTAAACCCATTTTTATCACCCTGTACTATTTATGTCGTTTTTAAATCCGCTTTCCCCTCATTTTGTCTGCTTAGAGCTTTCCGTAGTTCCTGGCGGGCACGGCTCAACAGACCCTCAACCGATTTGGGCGAGCGTTCCATAACCTGGCCTATCTCAGCGACTGGCATTTCCTCCACATATTTGAGTAAAAGAATCTGCCTGTAATGCAGGGGTAGATTGGAAACCGCTTCTTGAACTTTATGATTACCTGTGTATGAATCCAGCGGGTCGTGATGAGGCTGATTTTTGTCGGGGAGCCAGTCCGGTTCTACGGTGCCATCGGATGACTGAATATGGTGTTTGTCTATTCGCTTCTGGCGGCGGTAAAAGTCTGCTACCTTCTTGGTAGCGATGCTATAAAGCCAGGTGTATGCCTTGCTTCGACCATTGAATTTACCTGCTGACTTCAATGCGGCGATAAATGTTTCCTGGACAATGTCGTCGGCGGCCTCTTTGTTTCTGGCCACCTGGTTGTATATCAGCGAATATATACGTTCGAAGTAGGCGTCGTACAGCGCCAGGATGGCTTCGGGCTCGCCCCGGCTCAATTTGCCCATGAGATCAGTATCTGGCTTATACTGCTGGCCGTTATCTCTGCTGGTTTCGTTATTCATTTCGGTTATTCAGATATAATTCGGTGTTTATGTCCAACCGCTATATAATAACACAAAATGTCAAACTGATGGTTCTTAAGGTTACTATTGGGGGATAAACGGCGGGCAGAAATTCAGCGTGGTGTTGATTCCTGGTTTTTTGGTTGCGCTAAGACATCCCTCGGGGGTGACTCTTCACGTGAATCTCGCTTAAGGGAAATCAGTCGATATCGAATGTGCTGGCCATACCGGCTGCGTCCAGTAGGCCGTTACCGGTACCCTTGATATTTACGGCCCGGCATTCGCTCTCGAGGGCTTCTCTTACCTCGTTATTCATCCTGCCGTTTCCATCGGTATCGACCAGGATATCGAAAAGAAGTGCTGCAGTACCACTCACATGAGCACAGGCAAACGATGTACCGGTTTTGAGACCATAGCGGTTGTCGGGCAGAGTGGAATATATACCCGACCCCGGGGCAGCCATATCCACCCATTCGCCGTGATTGGAAAGCAGGGCCAGGGTATCGTTGCGATCGGTGGCGGCTACGGCAATGCAGTTTTCGTAAGCGGCCGGGTAAACCGGCGACTGGCTACCGTCGTTACCGGCGGCACCGACAATCAGGCAGCCTTCGCTCCAGGCATAGTTAATCGCTTCTTCAAGCTTGGCTGATTTTTCAGCTATCTCAATGCTGATATTGATCACGCTGGCACCGTTATCGGCTGCCCATATGATACCCTCGGCCAGGTCTGATGCCCTGCATTTGCCGTTATCATCGGCAACCTTGACGTTGAGCAGTTGGCTCTCCGGGGCCACCCCGGTGGTGCCCGTGTCGTTTTCGAGTGAAGCGATTATCCCGGCAATATGTGTTCCGTGACCGTGCTTATCATCGCACGAAGGGCTGTCGACGAAATTGGCCTCGGCTGCTACCTGCCCCTCCAGGTCCTCATGGCAGGAGTTTATGCCCGTATCCAGGACCGCTACCAGCACCTCCGGATTCCCTTTAGTGTTTTGCCACAGCGCGGATATGCTGATTCTGTCGAGAGCCCACTGTTCGTCACTGTAAATTGGCAACTGCCCGGTCGGAGGATCGGGGTGGGCAATCGGTTTTTCCGGTTCGGTAAATGGTGATATATCGCTTACTGGCAGTATTGTTTGAGAGGCGTTTTCATCCGGTATTGCTGTTTCTGAGGCCTCGATTTTTACAGAATCATTAATCTGATTGGTGTTGCTGCCAGAAACGTATCCGATACCTGGCTGCAGCGTAATCAGTATGGCAATGGTGATAATTATGGGTGCTATTATCCTGGGGCTTCTCCTATTCACATCTCTATCGTATCTTGCCCCAGGCATAATTATAATCGCGTATTAGTAGCAAAACGGGGATGCATTGGTATTAGGCGTTTATAGCTAGCTCTTTCGGGGTTTGTGATTATGATGTGGAAGCGATTTGCTGCCAGGTTGCTGTTCATTACTGCTATGTAGTGTAAGACTGGGGATACGGGGAGTATGGGCCAAGTTTGAGCAGCCTTAACCTGCGGTTGGCAAAAACATGCAAGTCAGGATATGGATTTGATTATCGGTCTGGTGTTACCAGGGAGCTAACTCGGAATATTGGATAGAGATGAGAGGGTCAGGTTTTGACTAAAGAGTGTTACGATTCCTGCCTGGATGAAGATTGTTTCCAGAGCGATGCCCTCTGTATCATCTCCCGGGCGTTTACCAGTGCGGTTTCGCTGTACTGCGCTCCGGAAAGCATTGCGGCAATCTCCTCGACCCTTGCCTCTTCACTGATGGTATCCAGCCTGCTCGAGGTTCTGTTCTCCGAAATCTCCTTGTGAACGCTGTAGTGAGAATCAGCGTATGCGGCTATCTGGGGGAGGTGGGTGACGCATATGACCTGGTGTTCCTGTGAGATCTTCCATAGCTTTTTGCCGACCACTTCACCACTTCTTCCACCGACACCGATATCGATTTCGTCAAAGATGAGTACCGGGATGTTATCACTTCCGGCAAGGGCACTTTTCAGGGCCAGGGCGAACCGGGATATTTCACCCGTGGAAGCGATTTTGGCCAGTGGTTTCGGCGGTTCACCGGGATTGGTTGCGGCGATGAACTCAACTCTGTCCACTCCACTGTTGCCGTAGGCGTAGGTGATCCCGTTGGGAAGGGGGATCCCTTCCTCCGACTTCTGCCGGGTGATTGATACCTGGAACCTGACCTGTGCCATGTTCAGGTCTCTCAGTTCGCTTGCCACATCTTCCGTTAACCTCTCCGCTGCCTGGCTGCGTTTCCGGGAAAGCTCGCTGGCTATCTCCCCCATTTCCTCCCTGAGCATGGAGCATTTCTCGGTGAGGTGGCTCTTCCTTTCCCCGTGCTGGGAAATCTCTTCGATTTCATGTTCCCCCTTCTCCAGGTAGGAGAGGATATCGGCGACGGTCGGGCCGTATTTGCGCTTCATATCTTTGATGAGTTCCAGCCGGGCCTGTATTTCCTCCAGGCGTTTCGGGTCATATTCCATTCGTTCGCTGTAGGAACGGATGTCCCGCGCCGCTTCCTCAATACCATAAATACTCTGTTCCAGGAAATCCAGGTGCTCTTTCATCGCCGGGTCGAGGCTGACCAACTGTCTCAGGGCCTCGACTGCCTCGCTCAGTTTTTCCATAACAGATGGGGAAGAAATGCTATCTTGTCCTGTGGCCAGGCTTTGATAGGCTTGAAAGGACAGCGATTTCAGCTGTTCACTGGAGGTCTGGATATTGCGTTCTCTCTCCAGTGTCTCTTCTTCTTCTTCGCCAAGTTCCGCCCTTCTTATTTCATCTATTTGAAAACCGAGGAGTTCCTTGCGGCGGGATTGTTCCCTTTCCTCTTCAAGCAGGGCTTTGAGTTCACCTTCCGACTGACGTAGTTCCAGTGCTTTCTTACCGAAGCTATTACGTAGCTCCTGGGTATCACCATATGAATCCAGTAGATTGAGGTGGTGGGCTTTATCCAGCAAAGAAAGGTGGTCGCTCTGTCCGTGGATATCTACCAGCAGGCTGCCGATTTGGTTTAGGGTGCTTCTGGTTACCGCATATCCGTTTGCTCTTATGGTGCCCCGACGGCGCCGGCGGGATTCGCAATTTATGACCAGGATATCCTCACCGTTGTCAATACCCCTGTCCGATAATATCTTGCTGAGGGGGGGAGTCGTTTTTTCACATGGCAGTTCAAAAACACCCTCCAAATATGCGATGTCATCTCCGTGACGGATTAACTCGTCATCCATCTTGCCTGTCAGGAGGGCCTCGACGGCATCAATGACCAGGGATTTACCTACTCCCGTCTCGCCGGTAATCACGTTCAGTCCCTGGCCCAGATTCCAGTCTATGTCCTCGATAATGCCGATAGATTTAACTCTTAGCCGAACCAACAATTGTTGAACCCCACTACAGATTGATCATTTCGGGAATATGTGTAAAAATTTTCGCACCGTTCTCTTCTATGCCAGATTATAAACCCTGCGTTGATCGATGGCAAAAGCGCGGTGTATAGTTGATGTGATCGTTATCGATAGCGGCAAAAAGGGCTGTTGCAGGGCACTGACCTGCTGGTACGTGGATTGACAAGGGATGGTTATTGTGCTACCTTATTCACTGAGTTGATTTTATGTTATTGGCAACTATAATACTCATACAGGAGGAGATATGGCTCTGCTTGAATTGAAGGGAGTAAGCAAATATTTCGGCGGATTGGCGGCGGTAAATGATTTCAATATGGAGGTTGCCGAAGGTGAAATCCGTGGTCTTATCGGCCCCAACGGGGCGGGAAAGACAACCACCTTTAACCTTATTACCAATGTCTACCCGGTGAGTTCCGGTTCCATTATTTTCGACGGCCAGGATATCACCGGCGTCAGCACGCACAAAATAGCCGGGATGGGGCTGGTAAGGAGCTTCCAGTCCACCATTCTCTTTATGGAATTTACCGTGATGGAGAATGTGATGACGGCGCTCCATCTGAGGGCTGGAATGAATCAGGTTCAGAGGTATCTTGGTGGAGCATCCAAAAGGGAGCGGAAGAACGAAGAGTATGCCTGCGAGCTCATTAAATTCTTCGGGATGAGCCACCTGGAAAATGAGCTGGCCATGAACCTTCCCCATGGCTACCAGAGGTCTCTGGGGGTGGCAATGGCCACTGCCAACCGGCCCAAGATGCTGATGCTGGATGAGCCGGTTACCGGTATGAACCCGGTGGAGACCGATCATATGATGAAACTGATAAGGAAAATCCGGGATGAGTGGGGTATTACCGTCCTGCTTGTGGAACATGATATGAAGGCGGTGATGGGGTTGTGTGATGGGCTGACGGTTATCAGCTTCGGCAAGAAGCTTGCCGAGGGTAAACCCGAAGAGATTCGCAGTAATCCGGAAGT
>JAGYOC010000066.1 GCA_018399795.1 Dehalococcoidales bacterium | reverse complement strand
AGTGACCTCTTGCGTGTGAAGCAAGCGCTCTAACCACTGAGCTAACCGCCCTCGCCAATCGTATTTTAGCCCAGAAAACCAGCTTTGTAAATGCGTATCTCTTCTATTTTGACTGCTCGTGAGCTATACTGTAGTGGCAGGCAGGTTAAGCATTGACAAAAGAGAACATCTCCTACACGAAACATAAGCGAGACGAAGCTACTGTTTGCGTGGTGGGGTTGGGCTACGTGGGTCTTCCTCTGGCAGAGGCCTTCGCCGAACACTTCAAGGTAATCGGTTTTGATATTGATGCGGAGAAGGTGCAGAAGCTAGTAGCCAGGCAGCAAACAGCCGAATCCCCTTCAAGACTGACCTTCACCACCAAAGCTGAAGACATCGGGCGAGCCGACTTCATCATCATCGCCGTTCCCACTCCAGTAACTCGATACAGAGACCCCGACCTCTTCTTCGTCAGAAGCGCTGCCGGAATTATTGGCCAAAACATGCAGAAAAATTCCACCGTCATACTGGAATCCACGGTTTATCCCGGTGTCACCGAAGAGATAGTAATGCCCATCCTGGAGAAAGAATCCGGTTTCAGATGCGGCCAGGATTTCAGCATCGCCTACTCTCCGGAGAGGATTAACCCCGGCGACGAGGACCACGCCATCAGCAAGATAACCAAGGTGGTCGCTGGCATGAACAAGGAGACCACCGACCTGGTAGCCGAGCTATACAGCAGAGTGGCTGCCAGTACCTTCAAGGCCAAGGACATAAAAACTGCTGAGGCTGCCAAGGTGATAGAAAACGTACAGCGCGATTTAAATATCGCCCTGATGAACGAGCTATCGCTCATCTTTGAAAAGATGGGCCTGCGCACGAAAGATGTCCTCGATGCCGCTGCCACCAAGTGGAACTTTCACAAGTATTTCCCCGGCCTGGTTGGAGGCCATTGCATCCCCGTTGACCCTTACTACCTGGTATATAGAGCCAAAGAGATGGGGCACCACCCACAGGTGATCCTGGCGGGCAGGGCCATCAACGATTACATGCCCAAACACGTCGCCGAGATAGTTATCAAGGCCTTGAACAATGCCGGCAAGGTGATAAAAGGTTCGAAAGTCCTCATTCTGGGATTGACCTACAAGGAAAACGTAGCTGACACTCGAGAGAGCCCGGTGAAGGGCATCATCAAAGAGCTCAGAGATTTTGGCATCGAGATATACGGCTGCGACCCCCTGCTGGACAATATCGAGGAAGAATTCGGCATCCAACCTTCTGCCGCGCTACCCTCGTTATGGCGAGGAGCACAACCGAGCGCAGCGACAGAGCAACACTCCCCTGTCATGGCCAATAAGCGAGAACTTGAGATTACCTCGACAGGTCATTTCGATGCGGTAATCCTGGCCGTCTCCCACGACGCCTTCAAGGGAATAACCCTGGACGATATTAAAGCCATCATGAGCGACAGCCCTATCCTGGTAGATATACGCGGCTCCTTCGACTCCGCCACAGCGGGGAAGAAGGGATTTTTTTACTGGAGCTTGTGAAAGAGTGAAGATAGTCAGCGTCGTCGGAGCAAGGCCCAACTTTATGAAGATCGCCCCACTGATGCGAGCGATAGAGAGGCACAACGAAGGCCTCGCAGCTAACGATTTAAGACATCTAGCCCATCTTCTGGTACACACTGGCCAGCACTATGACTACGAGATGTCCCAGGTCTTTTTCCAGGACCTGGAGATACCCGTGCCTGACTTCCACCTCAACGTAGGTTCAGGAACCCACGCTGAGCAAACTGGCAAAGTAATGATTGAATTCGAGCAGCTGGCCCTCCAGGAAAATCCCGACCTCGTAGTTGTGGTGGGCGATGTTAACTCCACCCTCGCTGCCGCCCTTGCCACGGCGAAGATTCACATCCCCGTAGCACATATTGAGGCTGGGCTCAGGTCTTTTGACAGAACCATGCCCGAGGAAATAAACAGGTTGCTTACCGATGTTATCTCCGACTACTTATTTACCCCCTCCTCCGAGGCCAACGAGAACCTGCAGCGGGAGGGCATACTCAGAGAAAAGATTTTCCTGGTTGGAAACGTGATGGTAGACAGCCTGCTTTACAACATGGCCAGAGCTGAAAAATCCGGCATATTGC
>JAGYOC010000065.1 GCA_018399795.1 Dehalococcoidales bacterium | reverse complement strand
CTACGCTGAGCGATAACACTGCCGGTCTGGGCGGTTTTCTTGCCGAATGGGGCCTGAGCATAATGATAGAGAAGGACAACCTCAGCGTCCTTTTCGACTGCGGCCAGAGTATCTCGGCCGCCTGCAATGCCGACATTCTCGGCATAAACCTTGCCCAAACCGAAAGTATCATTCTAAGCCACGGTCACTACGACCATACCGGAGGGCTTTTTCACGTTCTGCGCAAGATGCATAAAAATATCGATGTCATCGCCCATCCGGATATATGGGCGGCCAAATACTCCCATCGTAAGGGACAGGACAGCAGATATATCGGCATTCCCCACTGCAGGGAAGAGCTGGAAAGCATGGGTGCCCGTTTCACGCTGAGCGGGGAACCTGTCAATATCACCGATAATATCGTTACCACCGGCGAGATACCTATGGTCAACGATTACGAAGACATCGCCACCAATCTCCAGGTAAAAACAGCCGGCTCTTTCCAGCAGGACAGCCTCATGGACGACCAGGCACTTATCATAAAAACCGGGGCGGGACTGGTCATTATACTGGGTTGCGCCCACCGCGGCGTTATCAACACCATTCATCACGCCCGCCAGATTACCGGAATCGACAAAATACATGCTGTAATGGGTGGCTGCCACCTTATCTCAGCCTCCGAAGAGCGGCTAAAGCGAACCATCGAAGCCCTGAAAGAAACAGGAGTCCAAAGGCTGGGCGTCTCCCATTGTACCGGGCTTCATGCCGCCGGTGTTATGGCACGGGAATTCGGAGACCGCTTTTTCTATAACACGGCAGGTACGGTAATAGAACTGCCCTGAGGAGGTGACCACGAACCTTTCCGTTGAACTGGCCCCCGGACATCCAAGAGGACTGTCACTGGCCAACCCGGTGATGACAGCCTCGGGCACCTGCGGCTACGGCATCGAATACAGCCAGCTTGCCGATATCCAGAGCCTGGGGGCCGTTGTCTGTAAGGGAACCACCCTCCACGCCAGAGAGGGAAACTCACAACCGAGGATAGCCGAGACCCCCTGCGGAGTGCTCAATGCCATCGGTCTTCAGAATATCGGGGCTGAAGCCCTCATCAGGGAAAAGGCCCCTGTCTGGGCAGAATGGCAACTGCCTGTTATCGTAAACATCGCCGGTGATACCGTTGAAGAATACGGCCTCCTTGCCCAAAAAATGGATGACGTGCCCGGTATCGGCGCACTGGAAGTAAACATCAGCTGCCCCAACATCAGAGCAGGCGGTGCCGAGTTCGGCGTTCACCCGCACGATGCGGCCAGGGTAACCCGTGCGGTCAGAAAAGCTACCTCTCTTCCGGTTCTGGTCAAGCTGACCCCTAACGCCGCCGACATCACGGATGTGGCAAAGGCAGTCTCGGAGGCCGGAGCCGATGCCATAACGCTGATAAACACCATAACGGGCATGTCAATCGACATCGCCAAACGCGCCCCTCTACTGGGCAACTCAAGCGGAGGCCTGTCCGGACCGGCCATCAAACCGGTAGCACTATATATGGTGTACCGGGTGGCCGGAACGGTGGATATACCATTAATAGGGTGCGGCGGCATCACCAATGCCGATGATGCCATCGAGTTCATGATGGCCGGGGCAAGCGCCGTCCAGGTCGGTACCGCCATCCTCAGCGACCCCGATACGCCTCTCTATGTCCTCGATGGAATAAAGAGCTATATGGAGAGAGAGGGTATCGAGGACATATCCAGCCTGGTGGGCGCGGCACTCAAATAGTACATATCCTACCCTGTTATCCTACCCTGTTATCCTCTCCTCAATCGATTCGAGGCGGGTAACAATCTCCCTTACCGCCGAGATAAGCATCCCGATGGTGGCGTTCATGCTGATACCGGGTTGGGGGCAGGGAGGGCTGGCCGTTCTCGCCTCCATAACGGCAATGGATCTGTCAATCTCACCCATCCTTGCCTCGAGCCACGCCCTTTCACCGTCACAGGAAACCTCCGATAACCTGGCCAGGCACCTTTCCCGTGCATTCCTCATTGCCTTTAGCTTTGCCAGCCGGGCATTATGTATGGCATCTGCCCTATCCCGGTCGTGCCCGGTCACCGGTACGATAACTTCAGGCGGCAGGCTCTCCCGCCGGAAAGTCTCGACGGCCCTGTCAGGATGCCCTTCACGCTTTTTCACCGTGGTATGGGTGGTAAGCGCCCCGAGCTTGGTCAGTGCATCCTTAATATAGTAGGGGGAGGGGCTGCGGTCAATGAGGTCGCAGTATTCCACGTTATCCCAGTAGAAGGACGCGTTCCCCAGGTCGCAGGTTGTCTCCGCGGGAATAACGTCGTTGCCGCCCGGGTCCAGCTCAAGGTCGCCGACGGACTCGATGGCGCAGCCGCTGTTCAGACTCATATCCCGGTTAACCCTGACACGGCCACCTGAGGCGGGGTCCAGGTTGACGTCTTCATCGCTATCCAGGGTAATATCTCCACCATCCACCGAGCGCAGGGCCAACCCACCCACGATGCCTTCCAGGTACCCCCTGAGTGTCGAACAGTCGGAACGGTACACCTCGAACCTGTCACCGCAGGTTTTGATGTTGATACCCGTAATGGTGCCAGCGGTTATATCACCGATATCGGCCGAGATGGCAGAAAGCTCATCCACATCTATTTCCCCTGCCCCGATACGCTCGGCATAGAGGTTCTTCACCCCCAGTCGGTAAAAATCGAGGCCGATATCGCTCAGCACCTCCATCCTGGAGAATAAAAGCCTTACATCGAGCCATCCTCCGAAGGAAAAGGACATCGCAAATTTTCCCGGCGAATACTTCCTGGTGATCGATCCGACATTGCCCGAGCGCCACTCGCCATCCCTGTTATCGCTTATCCGAACGTAGTCGAATAGCTCGGCACCGCAGTTCATCGGAACATGCGCTTCACCCTTCTGGACCCCGAGCTGAAAACGGGAAAGCAGAGCGGCGGCTATACTGGAAGCCTGGTCGTCGCTATCGAGGCGGGCGTACTTCTGGTAGCGCATCTCACGGAATGCAACGACGCTTTCCCCATCGCTGGCATAACCGGAATACTGCGGGCTGTCACCGGGGTGAGAGCGAACCACAACATAATTGGGAATGACCAGGCTGCTCCGGTAGGACCTGGAGAAAAAGGTGTGGCCGCCGGACAGCTGGTACTGGTAGTCGTAGCCGGTGCCACCCGTAACCGGTTCCAGGATATGAACCTTGCCGTCACCTCCGAAGCGCATTACGCAATGGGTGTGGTCGAGCAGCCGCTTCAGTGCGGACAGGCGAGAACCGTTCATATAGATACGGAACCCGTCCCGTGGACAGTAGCTGCCCACAAGATAGTCCTCGCTATCGAATACGACATCGTAGCGCCGGCAGTGATTGAAACAGGCAAGCATGGTCGCACCGCTGTCGCCCAGTACCTCCCTGACCAGGTCCTTTACCGTCTTGCTATCTGTATAGGCAGGCATATAGGCACAGGATGCCCTGTCCTCGGCAAGCATATCGGGAATGCCTGCCATCGAGAGGAGGCAGACAAGCCCGCCACGATACGAGTACATCTCCTGGTTCAGTATCCAGAGTGGAGCACAGGCCGAATACTCTTCGCCGCTCTCGGTAATAGCGCCATAGCTGATGTCAGCCTGCCAGCCCCGGCAGTCGTTTGCGCTGAAGGTGCCGTCGCTGTTATCCAGCACGGCTTTTGCCCGGTGGCTGTATGTCTCCTCGGTATGCTCCAGGGAGAGAATCGTCCCGGTACCCAGGATAACATCTTCACCGCCACGGGCAAGCCTGATTCCGGCCAGTGGCCTTACGCTTCCCGACCTCTGGGCCGAAAGGAGGAATTCAGAGAGGATTCTCACCGATCCTCACCTCCGTTCACTCTGCTCCTCTTCTCACGGGAACGCAGGTAAGAGTAGGCACCAACATAGGAAAGCGCCGATATGGTCAGCTCCCTGGGAATGTTATCCATAGCATCACCACCTGCCAGGGTGATCACCACCACCAGTACGCCCCAGATAACCACAAGGAATATGGCAATAAACGGTCTGACCGCACTCCTGACAAGCTCTCTTTTATCCATTCCATCTCCACCATTTATCATATTTTTCATGGGCCGTAGTCGGTAGTGCCAGATACCGGGGTATGGCCGGGCACGTAAAGCTGGCCGGTTCGCACACGGTTTGTTCTGCCCACACGCTTCGTTTCT
>JAGYOC010000064.1 GCA_018399795.1 Dehalococcoidales bacterium | reverse complement strand
CGAGGGCCAAAGGGCAGCTTGTCATAATTGGCTGCTGTGATTTCTACCCTGTCGGTGTAGTTTTGCCTCATGGCGTTGTAGCTCCGCAGCAGTTTCGCCCGCCCCTTGGTAGCATAGGCAGCCAGGGCAGGGTTATCCCTTTCGTACTGTTCCAGCCGGCTCTTCCAGCTCGGGTACGGCTCCGTTGCCCTGGTCTCCTGCGGCTCAAATTCTCGAATCAGCTCCTTGAAGAAATCATACTGTTCCCGCTTTACCATTTCCGCCTCCTTTTGTTATATTCTCATCCCACAGTTTATTCAGCCACTCGCGGTGCTCCTTGCCGGCGACCTTGCGATACCTCATGGTGGTGGTTATGCTCTGGTGACCCAGGTGCTCCTGCAGCACCCTGACCCCGTCGGCCGAGTCATCCCTTTTTACGGCATGGACCGCGAAGGCGTCCCGGAGGCGGTGGGGGCTGACCCCGTGCTTTAGCCCGCTCTCGGAGTAAACCATCACGGGCAGACCGGCTGCAGCGGCGCAATCGTTGATAATCTTCCATGCCTGGGTGCGACCGATACCGAAAAGGAGCTGCCGGCCGTTCCGTGAGATTGGCCCGCCTGCTGCAATGTACTCCTTAATCGTATTAATTGTATCGGAATCGACCGGCAGCTCCCTCACCCTGCGGCGGCCGGTCTCCTTCGCCACCGCCTGCTCTATCTTTGCTCCGCAGTTGGGACAGTACCTGGCTGACCTTCCCATGCTCACCCCACATTCAGGGCAGTAGTACCTTTTCCTGCTCTTGAGGTGTTCGATGGTTACCGTCTCCCGATCGAAGTCGATATCGGATACCGCTATGCCCAGCACCTCGCTGACCCGGCAGCCCAGCCGGAAAAGCAGGCGGATGAGCAGCCGGTCCCGATCGTACTCGGCGGCTTCCTCCAGCTTTCCTACATCTTGAATGTCGAGATATGCCTTGGCCATTTCATCCATTCTTCCTTGTGCTCATGTGCTCACGCTGTATGTTCCTGAGGCAGCACCCTGGTCGTCAATGAAGATGTACCATTTTGTATCACCATATCTCTGCAGCTGGCACTCGTTAATCCTTACCGTCTGACCGGGTGCAAGAGTAAGAACATTTCTCGACCTTGCAGGGTAGTAGTCCCAATCGTGCCCTGATGTTCGGTTGAACTCCCTAACCTCGTGTGTCTCCGTCGTTGAGCCGCTGTTAGTGACATCTATACTGAAGAACACCTCCACCCGTGTATCTCCTGGATCCTTGGTATATTGCCAGTTCGAGAAGGTAAAGTGGCTCAGTACATCGCTAGTTATGACAAATTGCCCGGCATACTCATCCGCCAACGTTTCTACGAATGACCCTCCTGAAGTGCGCAGCACAAGTTTGAAGTGTAG
>JAGYOC010000063.1 GCA_018399795.1 Dehalococcoidales bacterium | reverse complement strand
GCCACCAATGCTGCTACTTCTACCTCCGTCCGACCTTTAGATGGAAGTCCCTTAGCCTGAAGCCCCTGTGTCTCTTCAGTCAATTATCTGCCCTCCTGCACACCTGCGCCCACAAAACTCACAAAACCCAACCATGCCAGCCTAGTGGTACGAATAGGGATCGGTGGGAAAGCTGCCGGATTTTACTTCGTCGCTGTAGCTCTGCACCGCCTCAACCACCGCGGAGTCTAACTGAGCAAAGCGTTTCACAAACTTCGGTGAATAGCCCTGGGTCAAACCCAGCATATCGTGCAGAACCAGTACCTGCCCGTCACAATCGGGGCCGGCACCGATTCCAATTGTGGGAATTTTAAGGGCCCCGGTAATTTTATGGGCCAGACTGCGGGGCACACACTCGAGTACCACCGCAAAGGCCCCCTGTGCTTCCAATTCCAGGGAATCTTTAAAAATGGTGTCGGCGGCCTCGGTATCTTTTCCCTGCACCTTAAAATTTTCGGCGGTCTGCGGCAGCAGCCCCAAATGGCCCATCACCGGTATTCCGGCTTGAACCAGACGGCTGACCACCTCCGGTTTGTTGCCCTCGATCTTCACCGCAGCTGCCCCTGCTTCCATCAAGCGTCGGGCATTAGAAAGGGCTTCATCCGCCGTGTCGAAGCTGTGGTAGGGCATATCGCCGATAACCGCAACCCCGCGGCTTGAGCGTGCAACAATTTCGGTATGGTAGAGCATCGCTTCCATAGTTACCGCTCTGGTAGTGTCGTGTCCCTGGATAACCATCCCCAGGCTGTCGCCAACCAAAATCATATCCAGCCCCTCTACCTGAGAAAGAAGGGATGCAAAAGCCGCGTCATAAGCGGTCAACATGGTAATTCGCTCTCCCGCCGCCTTTTTATCGATCCACTCTTGTTTATCGATTTTATCGATCCGTTTTTTATCGATCCGGTCGTGCTTATCACTCACTTCATTCGGAGCCATCTCTATTCTCCTTCAAAGCTGAAAGAGTACAGCCGATCAGCGATAAAATCGAGGCATGCCTTCAAATTACGCTGGTTGCTAAAATCGTCGACTATCTTCTTCAGCTCCATTTCGTCCCGGCCCTTCAGCCGCTCTACCGCTTCGGTCAAAAGCGGCACCGCCCGCATCAGATTATCGACTATACTGATATTCGCCTTCCGGGAGGTCCTCGACAGGGGGTTCAAGTCGACGGTCAGCACGGTCTTACCCATACCCCGTAAGCCCTCGGTCCGGTCCCCGTCCTCCAGGGGTACAAATACTACATCGGCGCTTCCGATACCCCGCGGATCTACCCTTCGTCGCTCGCTGCCGACCTCGGAAATAGTTTCGGAGGCGTCATCCCCAATGCCAAGCACTTCTTTTGCTCCGGATTCGTACAGCACCTCGGCAATCGCCTGTTCCCTTTCGAGGGTACGGTAAAACAGGTTTATCTCGAGGGGAGCGTCGCTTACCTCGGAAAGTTTCACCAGCTGGTGGGGGCAGAGGGCGGCGGCATTTCCGTTAATTGAAAGCACCGGATGGGTGGCGGTCAGCAGACTCGCCGCGGAGGCCTCTATGGCTTCATAGGCAGGCGGTGGC
>JAGYOC010000062.1 GCA_018399795.1 Dehalococcoidales bacterium | reverse complement strand
GTACACTTTTTTTAGCTATAAAACTGTCGAAGGAGAAGAGTATGAACTCAGAAACAATATTGGAAGAAGTCCGCAAGCTGCTGACGCCGGAACAGGTGAACACAGACCGGGAGACCCTCTACGATGCATCAGCGGACCGGTACAAGAAATATGCCAAAGCCCGCGGGGTGCTGGATGTGCCCATGCCTCTGGCTATTGTGTATCCGAACTCCGCGGAGGAGGTAAGCCGGCTCCTGCAGTTCTGTAACGAGAACCGGATAAATGTGATTCCCCGGGCAGGCAAAACGGCCACCGAGGGCGGGTTGGAGAACTGGAAGGAACAGACCCTGGTGATCGACGCTCTGAACTTAAATAAGATTATCAAGGTAGATACTTACAATATGCAGGCCACGGTACAGGCCGGTGTAGCCCTCCAGGACCTGGAAGACGAGCTGAGAAAAGAGGGTTGTACCACCGGCCACTCGCCGCAGTCCAAACCGGTGGCAAAACTGGGCGGCCTGGTAGCCACCAGAAGCATCGGTCAGCTCTCCACCCTGTACGGGGGAATCGAGGATATGGTAGTGGGGCTGGAATGTGTCTTCCCCGACGGCCATATATCCCGTATTAAGAACGTCTCCAGAAGGGCCGGCGGGCCGGACATCCGCCACATCGCCATTGGAAACGAGGGGACCCTCTGCTACATCACCGAGGTTACGGTGAAATGCTTCAAATTCTACCCGGAAAACAACCGCTTCTACGGCTACCTTATCAAAGACGTGGAGTCCGGCATAAAGGTACTACGAGAGGTGATGGTCAACGGCTTCCGTCCCTCCGTGGCCCGAACCTATTCCGAAGAAGATGCGGCCCAGCATTTTTATCACTTTCATAAAAACAAGTGCGTGCTGCTGTTTATGGCCGAAGGCCCGGAAGGGATTGTCGATGCTACCTGCCGGGCTATCGAAGCGGCGGCGGAAAAGTTCAAGGACGGAATTATCGAGCAGGTCGACAGTAAGTATATCGAGGATTGGTTCAATAATCTAAACTGGTCGCAGCAGGATATCGATGATGAATACGAAGGTATGAAGGAACACGATTCGCATGCCGGTTTTACCACGGAGATCTCCGCCGACTGGGAGACCATCCCCAAAATTTACAACAGTGTAATAAAACGGGTTCGTGAAGAGTACCCAAGGGCCCACGATCTTACCATGCTCGGCGGGCACTCCTCACACAGCTATATAAACGGGACGAACATGTATTTTGTCTACAACTACGATATTCACTGCGCCCCGGAAGATGAGATGCGGGTCTACCACCATCCCCTGCAGAAGCTGATCGTGGAGGAGACCCTCAAATTCGGCGGCTCTATGTGCCATCACCACGGCATAGGCAAGTTTCGCAGCGAGTGGACCAAGGATGAGCACGGATCGGCCTACTACATGCTCGAAAAACTGAAAGAAGCCTTTGATCCTAATGGTATAATGAACTTTGGAACCATTTTCCCACAAGAGGAAGGCAGGAAGTACCTGAGTTGAATATAATCTGCGTGGTGAAGATTGTTCCCGATGTGGACAGCTTCGCCTATGACTATGAGAACAACACGCTTATCCGTGAAAAGATCCGGATGATTCTCAATCCGGATGACGCCTGTGCCCTGGCCTGTGCGCTGAAGGTGAAGGCCCGCAGGCCCGACTGCAGTATCGAAGTAGTGACCATGGGCCCGAAAGCGGTGCGTCCCCATATGGAAGACCTGCTCCGGCTGGATACCGGTCGGGGAACCATCATCAGCGACCCCGCCTACCGGGGCAGCGACACGTACGTGACCAGCAGAATCCTGGCCAGGTATCTGTCCACCCGGCCATTCGATGTTCTTTTCACCGGCAGTCACGCCCTGGACGGCGACACATCTCATGTCCCGGCACAGCTCGGCGAAGAACTCGGCCTGGAGCAGATGTCCGGCATAACTGCGGTCGACCTGGAGCACTTTGATGAGCAGCGGGCCGTCTTTAAAGTGGATTACGAGAGCTCTGTAATCACCTGGGAAATGGCCCTGCCGGGAATACTGAGCCTGGACCGGGAGAGCGGATACAAACTGCCCTACCTAAAGTACGAGGACTTCCAGAAGGATGTCTCCGGTAAATTGACGATTATCGGCAACCGGGAACTCGGCTTTGCACCCGAGGAGGTCGGCAGCCAAGGCTCTCTTACAGAGGTGGTCCGGACCTATACCCAGAGCTTTGAGACGCGGGAACAAAGCATAGTGCAAAACAATGACGAGGGCATCGAAAGGGTGTTCAATTTCCTGCTGGAAAAAGGATTTCTTTAAGATGAAGCGGACCTTGATTTTTCAGGACACCGAACACATCGAGAATACCGTCGATCTGCTGGCAGTGGCCGGAAAAATGTACGGAGAAGAGCGCTTTGAATCCTATGCGCTTGTGATCGACAGCCCCTGCGAAGCCTTGTCCGGTTTCTTTCAGAAAGTCATTCATGTAGGCAGAGAAATCGTGGAGCCCCACGACCAGCTCGGCATATGCAAAGTTTTGACGGAGCTGCAGAAGGAATACCAATTCGACTCTATTCTGGTTCCGGCCACACCCTTCGGCAGAATGGTGGCCCCCCGCCTGTCCAAGCGGCTGCACACCGGGATAGTCGCCGATATAACGGATATCCGCCGCCATGAGGAAAGAGTAGAGATTATCCGCCCTGCTTACAGCGGCCGGTTGATGGCCGCCATCCTTACCCGCGGGAACGGGCCGGTTATGATGAGCGTACGCCCCGGGGTGTTCAACTATGCGGGAACGGGGGATGTGGACACAGAAGTGTCGGAGTATACCACGCCCGTAGAAACCCACAGCAGCCTAAAGCCGCTGGCGGTAAAGCAAAAGCGGATATCCTACGACATCCGGGAGAGTAAGGTCCTTATCTCCGGCGGCGGCGGTGTGCTGCGGGGGTTTTCC
>JAGYOC010000061.1 GCA_018399795.1 Dehalococcoidales bacterium | reverse complement strand
CTGTCGGTAGGGTATCCCCTTTATTCTGCGGGAGATTCCCAGGCGGTATTTGCCCAGGGCAATGGAACCGGAAGAGACGATGATAATTTGCCTGCCCCTGTCATGTAGCCCGGCAACCTGTTTGACCAGTGCTGCCAGTACCTCCTCATCCAGATGTGCGCTATCGCCGGTAACCAAACTGGTACCGAGCTTGACTATCATCCGCTGGGGAGTTGGTTCTTTAGCTTTGTCCATCGCACCGCTAACCTGTTTAAAATTGCTTAATTATAGCAAGCGGCAGTAATTTTGGACAAGCGAACAATAAATAACTACAGGTCAGTGTCGTATCCGGTATATAACTTAATCTTTTCGGATATTTAGGCCCGGCGTTGGCCGGAGGGTGCTCATTGGGCGAGTTTCTCCAGCAGTGACTCAAGGATAGTTCTCCAGCGATTCCCTGTCTCTTCATAGCTCAGTTTCAGAACGGTTTTTCCTATCTTCACTCCCTCCTTTGTCATGGGGGCGAGCTCCTGCCGGTTCGGGAGAACTCCGGGCAAAAGCCTGATTACTA
This sequence comes from Dehalococcoidales bacterium, assembly GCA_018399795.1. Next base: position 10,989 of record JAGYOC010000061.1, on the reverse strand, counting down.
TCCGGCCTTCTTCGCTGTTTATTGATTGGATGCTGGCCCGGCTTGCCATGGTCTTGATTTTTGATGCATACAGCAGGTCAAGAACTTCACCGGGTACAGTTCCGAAACGGTCCTGCAATTCTGCGGATATATCCTCGATATCCTCGACCGCCTTGGCATCAGCAAGCCGCTGGTATAGTGTTAGCCTTATATTCAGGTCGGTGACGTACCACTCCGGGATATAGGTGGACAGGGGTAGGTCGATAGTGGTTGGCGGCGGTGTGACTTGCCTGCCGGCATTGCCAAGGTGCCTGTTCTTTTCTTCTTCCACAGCTTCGGAGAGCAGACGGCAATAGAGATTGAACCCTACTGCGCTTATCTGGCCGCTCTGCTTTAGGCCGAGGATATTGCCGGTTCCCCTGATTTCCAGGTCCTTTATGGCGATGTTGAAGCCGGCACCGAGCTGGGCGGCCTCAAAGATGGTCTTGAGGCGGCGCTCGGCAGTATGGGTAAGCTGTTTGCCTCTGTCATAGAGGAAGTATGCATAGGCGAGATTGGCGCCACGGCCTACCCTCCCGCGCAACTGGTATAGCTGGGTCAGGCCGAATTTATCCGCCTTATTTACTATCAGGGTATTGACATTGGGCATATCCAGGCCGGATTCGATGATGGTGGTGCATATCAGGATGTCTATTTCGCCGCGGGCAAATTCAGTCATCACCATCTCCAGTTCATCTTCGGACATCTGACCGTGAGCAACAGCGGTTCTGGCTTCGGGAACAAGCTCCTGAATACGCTGGGCAACCACAGCGATGCTCTGCACCCGGTTGTGTACAAAGAATACCTGACCATTCCGTTCCAACTCTCTTAACACGGCTTCTCTTATCAGGCTTTCGTTGTATTCGGCAACGAATGTCTTGATGGGCAGCCGGTCTTCAGGTGGTGTTTCGATGGTACTCATGTCTCTTACTCCAACCAGTGACATGTGAAGGGTACGTGGTATGGGTGTGGCGCTCAGGGTAAGTACGTCCACTTCCTTGCGCATCTGCTTGAGGAATTCCTTGTGCTTTACGCCGAAGCGCTGCTCTTCGTCGATGATAAGGAGCCCCAGATCCCTGAAGAAAACATCTTTTTGCAGTAACCGGTGAGTCCCGATACATATATCCACGCTTCCCCTGGCCAGTTCTTCAAGAACCGTTCGTTGCTGCTTTGGGTTTTTGAACCTGCTTAGCACCTCTATTCTGACGGGGAAAGCACTCAGCCGCTGGTTGAAGGTTGAGTAGTGCTGTTGGGCAAGCACGGTGGTCGGTACCAGAACCGCCACCTGCTTCCCGTCCATAACGGCTTTGAAGGCGGCTCTGATGGCGATTTCGGTCTTGCCGTAACCCACATCCCCGCAGATCAACCGGTCCATCGGTTTGGGACGTTTCATGTCGTCCTTTACCTGCTGCTGAACCCGGTTCTGGTCCGGGGTTTCCATATAGGGAAACGAGGATTCGAATTCCTGCTGCCATACATTATCGGCAGAGAAGGAAAAACCATCGACGACCCCACGCGCAGCATAGAGCGATACCAGCTCTTCGGCGACTTCTTCTGCTGCCCTGCGTGCCTTCTGTTTGGTTCGAGACCATTCCGGGGTCCCCAGCCTGCTTGGTGAGGGCGGATTTTCACCGCTACCGACATAGCGACTTATGCGGTGTATCTGGTCAGTGGGAACATAGAGCCTGTCGCCGGACGCATACTCCAGCACCAGGTATTCCCTCTCGGTACCGTAGCTCTCCATTCTGGTGACGCCGTTAAAAAGGGCAATACCGTGTTCGATATGCACTACATAGTCTCCAGGGTTCAGGTCGTTGAGCTGGGTCCGGCTAGATACCGGCCTCTGCTTGCTGAGACGTCGCTCCTTGGTAAAACCGAAGAGCTCGTAATCGGTAAAGATATGGTTGTGACCATTCATTGTCCAGCCCTGAGGGAGCAACCCCTGGACCAGAGTGATCGAACCATGAGAGGGAATATCCCTGATTTCGTTCAGAGGGGGAGCGATAATACCTGCTTCTGACAGTATTTCCGAAAGACGGTTTGCCTGATGGCTGACCACGATTATACGATGTCCCTCCTGCTTCAGCCTTGCCGTTTCTTCGGTAAAGGTGGGTATTCTTCCGGAAAATACGGGGGCGGGTTTGAATTCCAGGCTGAGCGATTTATTGCTATCTGGTTCTTCCCAGGCAATAAAGTGCAGGCATTGCTTCTGGTCCATTCTTGCCTCTACCTCTCCCCATTTGAAGTAGGGTGTGGGAAAGCCGGGGGGTAACTCATCTCTTGCCGTCCTTTCGCTGCGTATCCCGCCTGCTCTGGTATCAAAATCCGCTGCCGAAAGCGCCAGCCGGCGGGGTTCGAGCAGAATTAAAAGTGTATTTTGGGGCAGATAGCTCAGGAAGCTGTCCCAGTTGAAAAACGGTGCGAAGAAAGTGCTGTCGTCGGTTACCTCACCGTTGAGCAGCTCGGCGAGCCCCTTTCCCATCTGAGTACCCTGTATTACAGGGTGACTATTCCGGCTAATGCTGCCTATAATCCGTGCTATTTCCTCTTTGCTATTCAAGAGGGGGGATATCAATTCTGTGGCCGGCGCAATGGCTATATCCTGCACCTGGTCAAGAGAGCGCTGGCTGGCCGGGTCAAAGAGCCGGATACTTTCAATGATGTCGCCGGTGAACTCCACTCTGGTCGGCATCTCATTGGAAGGAGAATAGATGTCTATTATGCCTCCCCGGCGGCTGATAGAGCCGGGTAATTCCACCGTATGCTCCAGACGGTAACCTATCTTCTGCCATTGTCTTATCAGGTCGAGCGGGGCGATGCTGTTGCCCACCCTTATCCTGTGGCAGCTGGTGGAGAAATCACGGTAAGGAGTTACCTTCTGCATCACGGCCGGCACAGATGTAACGACAAGTGGTGGATACCCATTGTCCGCTCTGGCGGACAGAGTTGAGAGCACCCTGATCCTTTCCATTTCGGTGGTAGTATCGGAAACCACATTCTGATAGGGCAGGTTATCCGGTTCGGGGAAAAGCATCGGCTGTGTAAGACCACGGGTCCAGGTGGTGAGTGTTTCGTGGATTTTTTTGCTCTCTTCTGAGTGTGCCGTAACTGTCAGGAGCGGTCTCTTCAGGCTGTTGTAAAGTGAAGCTATCACGTAGCTTCGGGCGGCATCGAGCACTACGACCTGCATACTATTGCGTTGTTTTGCTAGGTATTTGACAAGCTCGCGATAGGTTGGTATATCATTGGTCAGGCTTAAAAGATTTGCTATCCCCGATGGCATTTCTCACTCCAAATTTCACTGATGCTCGAGTAAACCTGTTATTCTTTCCCGAAAAATTTTACCATAGGAGTGAATAACTGGTATATCGAGCTTGACACCAGGAATATGGGCTTGATACAATTATAAGTCCCTTTTGGAGAAGTAATATGTATGCAGTTGTAGAAACTGGTGGTAAGCAGTATAAGGTGAGACCGGGCCAGATACTGGATGTCGATAGGCTGAATGTTGAGGAAGGGGATACCGTTAATCTGGACAGGGTACTGCTTTGTGCCGATGATAGCAACAACGTAGTTGTAGGTAACCCCACTGTGAATGGTGCAAGGGTATCGGCCACTTCACGGGGTAACTACAAAGACAAAAAGGTTATTGTATTCAAGTACAAGCCCAAAGTAAGGTACAGCAAGAAAACGGGTCACCGGCAGAATTATACCAGGCTGGCAATAGATAGTATAGATATGCCGGTGACGAAGTAGTTTTAAAGTTAGAGGTAAGGGCAAGTGGCACATAAAAAGGGAGGCGGGTCTACCCGTAATGGCCGGGACAGTAACTCCAAGCGGCTTGGGGTAAAGAGGTATGCTGAGCAGGTAGTAAATGCCGGCACCATTCTGGTACGCCAGCGCGGCACACGTATTCACCCGGGCAATAACGTTGGTGTGGGCAGGGATTATACCCTGTTTGCGCTGGTTGATGGCGTGGTAAAATACGAGCCAGCTGGTAAAAACAGAAGGAAGGCAAGCGTTTACGCGGTTTGAGGAAATGAAGAAAAAGATTCATCCCAAGTATTATGATGATGCCCAGGTGATATGCGCCTGTGGCAATATCTTTGTGACGGGCTCAACCAGAAAGGAACTCAGGGTTGAGGTGTGCAGTAAATGCCACCCGTTTTTCACCGGTGAAAGAAAAATGATGGATACTGCCGGACAGGTGGAGAGATTCAAGCGACGTTACAAAATGGAGAGCTAATTTTCGGGATTAATTTTGCATTACCGGGAGTAGCTTCTATAAAGCTACTCCTTTCTTATTTATTGAGGGGATATTTATCGTGAAAGCATTTAATTACGGTGGTCAGGCGGTTATTGAGGGAGTGATGATGCGTGGTCAGAGGGCGGTGGTAACCGCCGTACGCCGCCCTGGAGGGGGTATAGCTATGGATGCCAGGCCCCTTGCGGCTCTTTTTAATGGTAGGGCGAGGCGGATACCATTAATTCGTGGCATTCTGGTCCTTATAGAAACGATGGTGCTGGGCATCAAGTCCCTTGTATTCTCGGCTGAGGTATCTACGGAAGAGGAAGAGGAGCAGCTATCCAGCCGTGCCACCGGGGGCATAGTGGCCGGTTCGATAGCGTTCGCTGTGGCCCTGTTTTTCGTGGCACCGCTTTTCCTGACCCGGACGCTGGATAGCTACATTGGTTCCTCAATAGTATTTCATCTTGTTGAGGGTTTTATTCGCCTGGCTATCTTCCTGGCATACCTCAAGATACTGGCCCTGGTGCCGGGACTGGGAAGGCTATTTGCCTATCATGGTGCTGAGCATAAAGCGGTGAACGCATATGAGAATGGTGTTCCTCTGGAGGTTGAATCCGTAAGGCAGTTCAGTACAGCGCATACCCGTTGCGGTACCAGCTTTCTGTTCGTGGTTATGATTGTTGCCATTATTGTTTTCGCCTTTATTGGAAGGCCTTCGTTGTGGGTAATGATAGTATCACGGATTGCGCTGGTGCCGGTTATTGCCGGGCTTGGTTATGAGATTACCCAGTTCGGTGCCAGGCATACCAGCAGTAGATTCATAAGGGCATTTCTGTCGCCGGGACTCTGGCTACAGAGGTTGACTACCAGAGAACCGGACGATGCTCAGCTTGAAGTGGGCATAGCCGCTCTTAGAAAGGCAGTTGAAATCGACAGGCTTGAGGAAGTAGATGCGGTTTCGTAGCGGTGTTGTAAACCCGGGAAGTTATTTACCATCAAGCTGCTGGAAGAAGCAGGTCCTGTTTCCGGTATGGCATACTGGACCGACCGGTCTTCCCTTGACCAGAATGGTATCGCTATCGCAGTCCTTCCATACCGAAACCACCCTGATATAATTGCCCGAGGTCTCTCCCTTGTGCCAGAGTTTTTGGCGGCTGCGGCTGTAGAACCAGGCATCGCCGCTGGATAGAGTCAGGTCAAGGGCCTCCTCGTTCATATAGGCAAGCATCAGCACCTCGCCGCTGCCCTCGTCCTGTACTATGGCCGGAACAAGGCCCCTCTCGTTCAACTTAAGTTTGGCTGTCAATGTATTCCCCTGTCTTTCTAATCTGTATTTCCCCTTACTGGTGGCATTCCAAATAATTGTTATCGTGGATTATTCAGTGCCATCCGGAGGATTACTGCCCCAAATGGCTGGTAGCAGCCAGAGCGTGCTTCAGGTCGATGTCTTTGGTATATAGCGCCTTTCCGATGATGACACCCTCGACGCCGAGTTGTTTCAACATCCGTATGTGGTTCAAGGAGGAAATCCCTCCTGCAGCGATAATTGGCATCCCCACTTCGTTGACCAGTTCGCTGATGGCACTGAAGTTCGGTTCGGTAAGGGTCCCGTCACGGCTGATGTCGGTATGTATGAAACGCCTTACCCCGAGGTTGACCATCGACTTGGCGAAAATGAGTGTATCGAGTTCGGTATCCTGCTGCCAGCCGTGTATGGCGATATGGCCCTCGCGTGTATCGATACCGACCACGATGGAATCGCTGAAGCTGCGGCAGGCTTCTTGAACCAGTGCCGGTTCTTCTACCGCAGACGTGCCCAGTACAACCCGTTCCACCCCGTTTTTGAGAAGCTGCTCGATGACTTCCAGGCTGCGAATGCCTCCTCCTACCTGGGTTGGTACCAGCAGGGCACTGGCTATTTCGTTGATAACATCTAGATTGCGGAGTTTGCCTGCGGCAGCACCGTCGAGGTCGACGATGTGTATCCGGGGTGCTCCCACGGACTGCCATTCCAGGGCGACCTGTACCGGGTCGTTGTCCAACACCGTTTCCTGTGCGTAATCGCCCTGGTAGAGACGTACACACCTGCCTTTTCTAAGGTCTATTGCCGGAATTATCTCTATTGCTGTTCTCTCCTTGCCGTTACAATTATCGATTTTCTGTATCGGCTATTATCATAACACAGAAATGCTCCCGTGTTGAAGCGGGCGTCTCCTAAGGCTATCTTGACATCGTCACCGGGTATTGCTAGACTGACAATACTCATTTTTATGTGGGGTAAAAGGAGGTATAACAATGAAGGTTACCCTGAGCGTAATTAAGGCGGATATTGGTGGTTACGTCGGGCATTCCGAGTCTCACCCGGATATTCTTGCTAAGGCGAAGGAATGTCTCGAGAAGGTCAAGAAGTCCGGGATGCTGATTGACTACCACGTAACCAAGTGCGGGGATGACCTGAACCTTATTATGACTCACCAGGAGGGTGTGGAGAGCGAGAAAATACACAAAATGGCGTGGGATACCTTTGTCACCGGTACCGAGCTGGCCAAGTCGTTGAAGCTCTATGGTGCGGGACAGGACCTTCTGTCCGATGCATTCAGCGGGAATGTCAAGGGTATGGGCCCCGGTGTAGCGGAGATGGAGATAGAGGAGAGGAAATCGGAGCCCGTAATTGTTTTTATGGCGGACAAGACCTCATCGGGGGCCTGGAATATGCCCCTTTACAAGATGTTCGCCGACCCTTTCAATACTATCGGGCTGGTGATTGCCACCAATATGCATTCCGGTTTTGCTTTTGAGGTACATGACATCAAGGAGCACAAGAAAATTAAGCTCAATACCCCCGAAGAGATATATGACCTGCTGGTTTTCATCGGAGCCCCCGCGCGCTATCCCCTTAAATCTGTTTGTAGCCGCGCCACTGGAGAGATAGCAGCAGTATCGTCAACTGAGAAGCTATCTTTGATCGCCGGCCGGTATGTGGGCAAGGATGACCCGGTATGCATTGTGCGTACCCAAGGAGTATTCCCGGCGGTGGGTGAAGTGCTGGAGCCGTTCACTTTAACCCATCTGGTAGAGGGTTGGATGCGGGGCTCGCATCACGGTCCCTTTATGCCGGTATCAATACCCGATAGCACTCCGTCTCGTTTCGACGGTCCGCCCCGGGTAACTGCGGCGGGTTTCCAGCTTGCTGACGGCAAATTGATCGGACCGCGCGATATGTTCGCCGACATATCGTTTGATAACGCGCGCAAGCAGGCCAATGATATCGCCGACTATATGCGACGCCACGGTCCCTTTGAGCCGCACCGTCTTCCTCTGGAAGAAATGGAATATACCACTATGCCGGATGTGGTCAAGAAGCTGGAGGGAAGGTTTACTGAGCTTGACTGAAACCACGTCAGGAATTGGTCGGGATAAGACCCTGACACGCTGACAGTTCGATAACATTATCTGAGCCTTGCCGTTAATAATATAGTGGAGGTGGGATAAATGGCGCTCTATGTTATGCTGACTACCTTGACTGACGAGGGAAGGAAAACGATAAAGACACATCCACAGAGGATCAGGGAAGTTAATAAGGAAGTCGAGGCGATGGGGGTGAAGATAAAGGACCAGTATGCGGTACTGGGGCCGTATGACTTCGTCAACATTCTGGAAGCACCGGATAATATATCTATCGCCAAGCTGGCCACCGAGCTGGGCTCCAGGGGTACCATACAGACATTGACCATGGCGGCGATGACCCTTGACGAGTTCTGTGGTAGTATTTGACGGGGGAAATATCGCGGAAAACAGTTCATTACTTCTCCTTGCTACCAATAATGGGGGCAAAATACGTGAATACCGCAGCCTTTTGCAGGAGTTGCCGGTAAAGCTGGTTACTCTGGCAGAGCAGAGCATTACCGTGGATGTCGAGGAGGTGGGTGGGAGCATGGAGGAGAATGCCAGACTCAAGGCGATGACATTATCCAGGGAGAGCGGTCTGCCGGCACTCGCCGATGATTCTGGGCTTGAGGTGGATGCGCTGGGTGGCGAACCTGGGGTTTTATCGGCGCGTTATGCTGGTGAAGGTGCTTCGGATAGTGAAAGGGCCGATTTACTTCTTTCCCGGATGGAAGGTGTTCCCTGGGAGGAGCGTTCGGCACACTTTCGCTGTGTTATCGCTGTCGCTATGCCGGATGGCAGGTGCCGGTTTGGGTACGGTGATTGTCCCGGAATGATTCTGTTTCAGCCGGAAGGTTCGGGGGGCTTCGGTTATGACCCGGTATTCTATATTCCTTCTCTGGATAAAACGATGGCCCGGTTATCTCTTGAGGAGAAGAATGCCATCAGTCACCGGGGAAAGGCTGTTAGAGAATTGCCTCGGATTGTACTGGAGTTTGGTTTATGACCGGCCTATATGATTCTTTCCGCAGGCCGGTGAATTACCTTCGTATATCGGTAACCGACCGGTGCAATCTACGCTGCGTTTATTGTATGCCGGAGTCTGGCATCAAGCAGATTCCCCATCAGGATATTCTTACCTATGAAGAGATTCATGTTATCGCCCGTGCGGCGACCGAAATGGGCATAAACAAGGTTCGCCTCACCGGTGGTGAACCCCTTGTGCGGCTTGGTCTGGCCGGTCTGATAAATATGATCAGCCATGTGGAGGGGATTGATGATATCTCTCTGACCACAAACGGTACGTTGCTCGGCCGTTACGCTGCTGATTTGAAGCGGGCCGGACTCAAGCGGGTAAATGTCAGTCTGGATAGCCTCCGGTCCGACAGATTCAGGTATATAACGCGCAGCAACTATGATGTGTCCGATGTTCTTCGTGGTATCGATGCCGCTTTTGCGGTAGGGCTCGTACCGGTGAAGATAAATGTTGTGGTTATGGCTGGAATCAACGATGATGAGATCATCGATTTTGCCAGAAAGACGATCGAAGAGGGCTGGAACGTGCGCTTTATCGAGTTTATGCTCACTGCTGGCGTCGCCCATGACCCGGCACGTTTCGTTCCGGTCGCAGAGATAAAGAAACGCCTTGCCGAGATGGGTGTCCTGGAACCGGTGTCATTCCATTCCGGTAACGGGCCTGCCCGCTACTTCCGTTTTCCCGGCAGCACCGGTACGATTGGTTTCATCACCCCGGTCAGTGAGCATTTCTGTTTTCAATGTAACCGGCTGCGTCTGACCTCGGACGGCAAGCTCCGCCCCTGTTTACTTTCGGATTATGAGATAGATTTGAAGGAGCCACTACGTAGCGGAATGTCTTCATCGGTATTGAAGGAACTGATCGAACTGGCGGTAAGAAGTAAACCACTGCGCCATCATATAACCGGGGGCCGCTTGCTGAAAGGGCGTCCCATGACGCAGGTAGGGGGCTGATTGATGAGTGAAATGACACACCTGGATAACGAAGGATTGCCCAGAATGGTGGATGTTAGCGATAAGCCGGATACCCGGCGGGAAGCTGTGGCAGGGGGTACGGTGAAAATGAAACCGGCAACGCTCCGGCGCATAAAAAGTGCGAATGTTGCCAAGGGTGATGTTCTGGCGACAGCCCGGTTGGCCGGTATTATGGCGGCAAAGCGTACACCGGATCTGATTCCACTTTGCCATTCCATCTCTATCGGAGAGGTCAGGGTTGACTTCGACTTGGATGAAAGCGACTCCGCCGTGAAAATTACCGCGTCGGTAAAGAGCACTGGCAAGACCGGTGTGGAAATGGAGGCTCTTACTGCCGTATCCGTTGCGGCGCTCGCGATATATGATATGTGCAAGTCGGTGGAGCGGGGTATTGTGATTGAGGGCATTCGCCTTATCAGGAAAAGTGGTGGTAAGAGCGGAGTCATCAGCCTTGACAATTCGTGATATAATACCTAATTGCCGGTTGGAATATTATGATCATAATGCATAACACTACTGCTAACAGCAAGGTAATGGTGGGCAAGGAGGGTAGGAGATGAAAAAGAAATTTTTTGCCGTTCTTATTTCCGTGGTGGTTGTTTCGCTGGGAGTATTCGTTCCGGCGGAATCGGTTACGGCCCGTCTGTCCGATTCCCCGGACGGGGTGAAACCATCTTCTGCCCAGCAAGAAGAAGAGGAGTTATTGATAGAGGATATACTTGATGAATTGAACCTTTCCATAGATCTTGCTGCTGAGGAAGAGGTTAAGGAACAGATAGAGAGAATCAAGACTATGGTCAGGAAGCTACAGTGGATTGAGCGCACCTCTTCACTGGAAACTGCCCTGAATTACAAGCGGGCTATTGCCGAAGAGCTGGAGAGGCTGATATACGAGCTGCCTGTTTCCTCGACGGACGTCGCCAGTTTTGCGGCTGCTCCCACTTCCAACCCCCTCTACGATGAGCTTGTCCGGATAAGGGCCAAGATAGACCGGCTGATAGCGCTGGAGACACCACCGGAGGATGTGCCGCCGCCGCCGCCGGAGATCGAGCGACCTCCGAAGGTGGAGAAGATGGTGGTCTACTCTGCCAAGTTCCTCTGCGGCCCTGCCTTTGGCGATGAGGGTGTCCAGCGTGGCTCCTATTCCACGGCTGTCAATGTTCATAACCCTCACGATGGCAGGGTCTATATCTACAAGAAGGCTGTTATCGCCAACCGCGAGGATGAGCCCAGGGGCGAGATATCAGCCTTTCGCAAGGTTGTGCTGGGGCCGGACGAGGCGATCGAGATTGACTGCGTCGATATCTACAGCCTGCTCAATCCAC
>JAGYOC010000060.1 GCA_018399795.1 Dehalococcoidales bacterium | reverse complement strand
GAGATAACCTTATTTTATTCGCATACTGGACAGTGAGGTATCAACTGGGGTAGTATTAGGGAGTTTGAGGTCACCTATATGACTACCAGAGATAGTGCGCAGGAAAAGGTCATCAGGACGGTAAAGGATAGCGGTATACGTTACGTCAGCCTATGGTTTACCGATATCCTCGGCTTCCTGAAGAGTTTCACTATTACCCCCCGTGAGCTGGAAGGTGCCCTGGTTGACGGCATGGGGTTTGACGGCTCGTCGATAGAGGGGTTTGCCCGCATCGACGAAAGCGATATGACAGCCCTGCCCGACCCAACCACCTTCCGCATACTCCCCTGGAGCCAGCCCCAGTGCCCCGTAGCCAGGATGTTCTGCGATATCATAAGGCCGGGCGGCCAGCCCTTCGAGGGCGACCCCCGCTACGTGCTGAAGAGGAATCTGGCCAGAGCCACCGATATGGGTTACATCTTCAACATCGGACCGGAACTGGAATACTTCTATTTCCGGAACAGCGAAGGTACCAGTATACTGGATGAAGGGGGCTACTTCGATTTGACGCCCCTCGACTTAGCCAGCGAACTGAGACTGCAGACGGTTGATGCGCTTGAGCAGATGGGAATAAATGTTCCCACCAGCCACCACGAAGTGGCCACCAGCCAGCACGAAATCGACCTCGCCTATTGTGATGCCCTGACCATGGCGGACAATGTAATGACCTGCCGACTGGTGATCAAGGAAGTGGCACAGAAAAACGGGGTTTATGCTACCTTTATGCCCAAACCCATCTTCTCTGTTAACGGCAGTGGTATGCACGTGCACCAGTCCCTGTTTTCCGGAGACAAGAATATCTTCTTTGACCCTGACGACGAGGATTACCTCTCCAGAACAGCTCGCCATTATATCGCCGGGCTGCTGGCTCACGCGCCGGAGATTACCTCTCTGGTCAGCCAGTGGATTAACTCCTACAAGCGTCTGGTCGAAGGCTACGAGGCGCCGGTGTACATTTCCTGGGCACGGCGTAACCGTTCCGATATGGTGAGAGTCCCCGACTATCAGATGGGCAAGGAAAAGGCTACCAGGGTCGAATTCCGCGTCCCCGATCCCGCCTGTAATCCCTACCTCGCCTTCAGCGTGATGCTGGCTGCCGGAATGGAGGGCATAGAGCACGAATACCAGCTCGGGCCACCGTCGGGGAAAAATGTTTTTGAGATGACCGGCGAGGAGAGAGCACAGAGGGGTATCGGCACCCTGCCGATGAATCTGTCCGATGCCATAGCAGTTACCGAAAAGAGCGATATGGTTCGGAGGGCGCTTGGTGACCACGTCTTTAATAGCTTCATCAGGAATAAGAAGATTGAGTGGGAACAGTATCGGATACAGGTAACCGAGTACGAACTGAAAAGATACCTGCCTGTTCTCTGAAATGGGGGTATTTATTTAGCAGGAAATATGGACTTTGACACCGTAATCGGGCTTGAGGTACATGCCCAGCTACTCACAAGAAGCAAAATGTTCTGTCGCTGCAGCGCCGGTTATTCAAATACTCAAGCCAATACCTGTGTATGCCCGATATGTCTGGGTATGCCGGGGGTATTGCCCACCATCAACCAGCAGGCGGTGGAATACTCCGTAATGACAGCGCTGGCGCTCAACTGCTCTATACCCGAGTATACCAAATTTGACCGCAAAAACTACCCCTACCCCGATTTGATGAAGGGCTACCAGATTTCGCAATACGATGCTCCACTGGGGCTGAGCGGGTGGCTCAGCATCGAACTTGAGGGAGGAAACAGGAAGAGGATAGGCATTACCCGTGTCCATCTGGAGGAGGATGTCGCCAAGCTGCAGCACCGTATCTCCGGGGAAGGTGTACACTACAGCCTGGTCGACGTCAACCGTGCCGGTGTCCCGCTAATGGAGGTGGTCGGTGAACCTGACCTTTCTTCTCCAGAGGAGGCAAGGCAGTATCTGATAAAGCTTCGCAGCATACTTCGCTACCTGGGTGTATCCACAGGGAATATGGAAGAGGGCAGTTTCCGGTGTGACGCCAATATCAGTATTCGCCCCAAAAATGACAGTAATACAATGGCCAAGGTCGAGGTCAAGAATATGAACAGTTTCCGTTCCGTATTTCGAGCCCTGCAGTATGAGGAAAAGAGGCAGCGCAGAGCAGCTGAAGAGGGCAGGAATCTGATTCAGGAAACGAGGGGCTGGGTTGAAGAGACCGGGAAAACGGTCTCAATGCGGAGCAAGGAATATGCTCACGATTACCGGTATTTTCCCGAGCCGGACCTGCCGCCAATGACCCTGAGCAAGGAATGGGTGGAAAAGGTCAGGGCCAGGATACCGGAACTGCCGGAGGCAAGACGTGAGCGTTTTGTTTCCGGGTATGGCCTGCCACTTTACGACGCCGGCCTGCTTACCGGAGCAAAGGAAATGGCTGATTACTTCGAGGCCTGTCTCAAAACCGATTGCTACCGTAAAATGCCGCCGGACAGCGGTGCCAAGGAAATCAGTAATTGGATTCTGGGCGAGGTAAGCCGTATAATGAACGCAAATGGAAGTGATATCGCGAGCTTCGCAGAGAAGGTAACCCCCGAGCGGCTCAGTGAGCTGGCGCTATCAGCGCACGGGGTGATCAATATAGCCACGGCAAAAAGCGTCCTTGAGAATATGTTCGAGACAGGCCGGAGGGCTTCCGATATCATCGAGGAAAAGGGCCTCAACCAGATAACCGATAGCGGAGAGATCGAGTCCGAAGTCAACTCTGCGGTAGAGAATAACCACCAGGCAGTGCTGGACTACAGAGCGGGCAAAACCCAGTCTTTGAAATTTTTGGTCGGACAGGTAATGAAGGCTACCAAGGGCCGTGCCAGCCCACAGGTTGTAAATGAATTACTGAAGAAGAGGTTAGAGGAAGACTAAATGCAGACCTATCTAAACATAGCTCAGATTGTACTGGCGGTAGCCCTGATAATAGTTGTCCTGTTTCAGGTCAGGGGTGGTGGCCTGGGAGGCATCTTTGGCCAGCAGTCCGGTGTCTATCGTACCCGGCGTGGTGTGGAGAAGATACTGTTCAGGCTTACCATAGTATTCGTTACGATTTTTCTGGTTACCTCGGTACTCACTCTCAGGCTGGGCTGATATATTTACCGGTAAACGGCTGCCAAGGATAACCGCCGTTTATGCTAAGTTAAACCTGTCCTTATACAGGTCTGGCAGGGTCTGTTATGAGCCCGCATGGTCTGGCGTACCATTATGCCATGTAACATAAAAGTAATATATGAGCGGCTTGTAAATAATATTTTAATTAATCAGTCAAGAAACTAATGATAAATTTATATAAACACAGCATTGGTTTGTGGTATAATGTATTTGGTATTTCAGGTCAAAGCACATCCCTTTTTCAGTTATTAAAAATATATGTACAGGAGGATACATAGATAGTATGATTGTTGGTGTTGTCAAGGAGGTAAAGACTGAGGAGTACCGGGTCGGTGTTCCTCCCCCGGCTGCAGAAGTACTTGCCAAGGCGGGGCACGAGGTGCTTGTTGAGACCAAAGCCGGAGAGGGTAGCGGTTTTAGCGATGATGAGTACAGCAAGGCCGGCGCCAAAGTAGTGAAGACTGCAGAAGAAGTCTGGGAGAAGGCAGAGATGATATACCATGTCAAGGAGCCCATCCCCAGCGAGTACCCGCTACTACGAAAGGGACAGATTCTCTGGACCTACCTGCACCTGGCAGCGGCCAAGGAACTAACACTTACCCTCATGGAGAAAGGCGTAACCGGTATCGCTTTTGAAACGGTGGAGCTTTCCGATGGCAGTACACCCTGCCTTGACCCGATGAGCGAGGTCGCCGGGAAGCTGGCCACCCAAATGGGGGCACAGTATCTGGGCAAAATGTATAAAGGCTGCGGCAAACTTCTCGGTGGAGTTACCGGCGTGCTACCTGCCAAGGTAGTCGTCCTCGGGGGCGGGATTGTCGGAACCAATGCAGCCAGGGTTGCTCTGGGTATGGGTGCCAGCGTCACAATGATGGATATCAATATAAAACGGCTACGTTACCTGAACGAGACACTGCACGGCGATTTCAAAACCCTAGTCTCGACACCGGCCAGCGTTGCAGAAGCCACCAGTGACGCCGACATGGTCATCGGTGCCGTTCTGGTCAAGGGTGCACGCGCACCGATAGTGCTTACCGCCGAGATGGTAAAGAAGATGAAGAACGGCTCGGTAATCGTTGATGTTGCCGTTGACCAGGGAGGCTGCGTTGAGACTACCCATCCCACTACTCACGATGACCCCGTTTACACTGTGGACGGCGTCACCCATTATGCTGTTGCCAATATGCCCGGCATGGTGCCGCAGACATCAACCGTGGCACTGGCCAATGCCACCCTCCCCTATGCCCTGAAAATAGCCAATATGGGGTTCCGCGAAGCGATGAAGTCCGACGAAGCGCTGGCCAAGGGTATGAATCTATATGACGGCAAGGTAACCAACAAATTTGTTGCCGAAGCCCTGGACCTGGAGTACACCCCTTTTAAACCCTGATATTACAGGCCATTGATAATTAAAGGCACGCAATGTGGTAAAATTAAAGTAAATCTGGAATCAATTAAGGAGGTTCAAAATGGTTTCCAAAGAAGAGTTGATGAAGAAGGATGAGGCACACTGGTTTCACCCGCTGGGAACGGCTGCCGAGAAGCCCCATTTCATCTTCACCAAGGGTGAAGGTTCGTACCTGTGGGATATCGAAGGCAACAAGTACCTGGACCTTTCCTCGGGCGGCGTACACTGCTGCAACCTGGGTCATAATCACCCCAAGGTGGTTGAGGCAGCTACCAAGCAGATAAAGGAGTTCAGCTACTACTCCGCCGGTGCGCCGGTAGCGAGCAATATACCTGCCATCGAGTACTGTAATGCCCTAGCAGAGGTCCTTCCCAAAGGAATCGACCATGTCTACCTGACCTGTACCGGCTCAGAGTCCACGGAAGCAGCCATTCAGATCGCCCGGGCCTACTGGGAATCAGTAGGCGAACCGGGCAGATACAAGATTATCTGCCTGGACCGAGCCTACCATGGTGCCACACAGCTTTCCCGGAGCATGACCGGGGCTCACGTCGGTTTGTCATGCTACTCCCGTCGCAGCCCCGAGGTGGTCAAGATGCCCAACTTCGTTCCTGGCGAGAACGTCTTCAAGAATGGTGAGGACAACGCCCGCTATCTGGAACAGGTTATCCAGCAGGAAGGCGCCGATACCATCTCCTGTATGTTCGCCGAGGTAGCTCAGGGTAACGGCGGCGTGGTCTGGCCCTATGAGGAATGGTGGCCGATAGTGCGGGAAATCTGTACCAAGTACAATATAATTCTGGTAGCCGATGAGGTACAGACCGGATTCTGCCGCACGGGTAAGTTCTGGGGCTTGGACCACTGGGGAGTAGTACCCGATATGGTCAGTATGGCCAAGGGTATCAACAGCGGTATCCTGCCCTTTGGATCGGTTGGCTTCAGCAACAAGATTTTCGATGCCCTCGTCAAGAGCAACAAAAAGCTGATGAGCTACACCACCGCAGACGGCAACGCCGTGGTAGTAGCCACCGCCATGGCTGCTCTGGAACTATATAAGGATGGCATGGCAGAGCGGGTAGCCAAGCTGGGCTCTCAGCTCAGCAAGCGCCTCGCCGAGCTTGCCGAACTGCCCGTAGTAGATGCTCCCATGGGCAAGGGCCTGTACCAGTCCTTCAAGATCGCTCTGAACAAGACCACGGGCAGCCCCTACAATGCTGAGGCAACTACGGCGGCCAGAGAGAAGCTGAGTGCCGACTGCCTCAAGCAGGGCGTAATGCTAACCTACTGTGATGGTTATCCCCATCGCCAGCCGATAGTGCCGCCCTTTATTATCACCGAGGAAGAATTGAACCATGCCATGGACGTGGTTCACAGCGTCCTCAAGGAGATAAAGCCGGTATAATAACCATAATTCCAGTGTTATGCCGAGAATATTTGGTTGAAATGATATTATTGCACCTGATAGCTTAAATGCTATCAGGTGCAATTTTTGGGGAGGTCGTTGTCTGGAAACATTAGAAGTAGCACGAAGGGTGGTTGAAGCCGCCGGCGATAAAAAGGCAACCGACATCGTACTGCTGGATGCCCGCGGGGTATGCAGCTTCGCCGACTATTTTGTTATCTGCAGCGGTGAAAGCAGCAAGCAGCTGGAAGCTATTCGTGATGAAGTCGAACACGCGCTGAAGAAGGAAGGCGTTCCTCCTCACCACTGTGAAGGCACAACGGATTCAGGGTGGCTACTTATGGACTTCAGTGACGTGGTGGTGCATATCTTTGCCACCCCGCAGCGTGAACGGTACCAGCTTGATGAGTTGTGGAGCCAAGCTTCACCCGTGCTGCGGATTCAATAGAATACCGGTATCGAACGGGTATTCAGGAAAATATTTCGCCTTCTGTGAAGAATAAAGCGATCTCGTTGATGGCATTTTCTCTCGAATCAGAGCCATGAGTGCTGTTTCGCTCGATGTCCATGCCATAATCGCCTCGAATGGTACCGGGTTCTGCCTTGGCCGGGTCCGTTGCCCCCATTATTTTCCGGATTGCTGCCACCGCATTATCACCCTCAAAAACAGCGGCAACTATCGGTGAAGACGTGATATAGCTAACCAAATTGGCAAAGAAGGGCTTGCCCTGATGGATGGCATAATGCCGTCCGGCAAGCGCTTTGTCCATATGGAGCATCTTCAGCGCCACCAGTTTCAGCCCTGCTGCTTCAAAGCGGGCGATGATACTACCCGCCAGACCCCGTTGCATTGCATCCGGTTTTACCAGTACAAGAGACCTCTCCATTATTCTCTATACTCCTTTTTGGCCATTATTCTGTAACTATCCATCCCCTTCCAGCAGCGACTCCAGGTCCTGTGGACCTATCTCCGTCAGGCTATCACAAACCAGGTCTGCATCCCCGAGCCTTTTCCTATGGTTGGTGCTGGTAACCGCCAAGCAGCGCATGCCGGCTTTTCGGGCAGCAGCAACACCAGCAAGAGCATCCTCAATGACAACACATCTGCTGGTATCTACCCCCAGCTTTCGAGCCGCCAGCAGGAACCCCAGCGGGGAGGGTTTACCTTCATCGACATCACGGCCGGTTACGATGGCCTGGAACCGGTTTTCAATTCCCAGCTTGCCGGTAACCAGTGCCACGTTCTCCGGCGGAGCAGATGAACCCAGCGCCTGCAGGAATCCATATTCCCCCAGAGACTTAATCAAATCCAGGGCCCCGGGCAGGGGCGTTAATAATTCGCCAGCTTGCTTGCGGAATCTTTTCTCCTTTTCGTCGGCGATGAGCTTTATTGTATCCAGCGCGATGCCCTCACCCAATACTATTTTGATGATGGTATCGTTTCTCTGCCCGAAATTGCGCCTGAAATCAGCCTCGCTGAA
>JAGYOC010000059.1 GCA_018399795.1 Dehalococcoidales bacterium | reverse complement strand
GCCTGTTTTCCTGACCGGGTCATGAAGCTTTTCCTGACGAAGTCGAGATATTTGCCTTCCGATACTATTTCCTTTTTGGTTTCAGTCAAATTGCTTACCTCTCGCGCGATTATTTCCAACCGGTCTTAATAATACAATATTTGCGGTGTACCGGGTAGCTCTGGGGATGTCATACTTGACAAAGACTCCCCCTGCCACTTAAAGTGTCCATTAAAAAAGTGTTCGGGAAGGGGTTTAGCCAGGAGTGAAGTCTCTGTTAAAGCCGGTCTTGATAGCGGGTGCCACGGCTATCATGGCGGTCCCTTTGAGCGGTTGCGGGATGATCAATTCCCTGATATCGCCTTCTGCCCTCAATAGTCAGCAGGCGATTGCCATCATCCAGGTTGCCGGTTTGCCGTACATCGATGATTACTACCAGGAGGCATCCACAGATGGGGATTCCCAATCGACAGTAGAGATAGACGGTGTTACACCGGTCGGCGAATGGACAGCCACC
Organism: Dehalococcoidales bacterium; assembly: GCA_018399795.1. Next base: position 2,998 of record JAGYOC010000059.1, on the reverse strand, counting down.
TATGATGGTGAGGGAATATGGCAGGTGCAGGGTATGGTTGCCACCACATCCTGGGGCAATTGCCTGACCATCTGGATACTGGATGAGGAAGATGACAGCAAGATAAGGCTTATCGGTTTCAGCTGCGACTAGTATTTTACTGCGCCTTTACATTGTATAGATCTTTTTATTCATATAACGGAACCCTTAAACGGATATATGATTTCCGATATTATCCGGCGGATGTGCTGCACCGTATTTCTGCGGCTGCCTCATATTGCCGTACGCTGGAATGTTATGTTATACTACTTATCAGTTACAGAGGGGGGTAAGTTTGGCAAATAATACTGTTACAATCAAGCAACTTCTGGAGGCGGGCGCACACTTTGGGCATCAGACCAGCCGCTGGCATCCCCGGATGAAGAGGTATATTTTTACCAAGCGCAACGGGATTCATATCATTGACCTCGAACAGACAGTGGTTATGCTGGAGACTGCCTGTAATTTCATCGAGCAACTGGCTGCCGATGGCGGTACAGTTCTTTTTGTCGGCACCAAAAAGCAGGCCCAAGAAGCGATAGAGGAAGAGGCTACACGCTGCGGTATGTACTTTATCAACCAGCGATGGCTGGGTGGAGTACTGACCAATTTTAATACCATCCAGGGTCGTATCGATTACCTGGTGCGTTTGGAAGATCAGGAAGCGAGGGGCGAGCTTGAGTGCCTGCCCAAGAAGGAGGCCTTGAAGCTGAGGAAAGAGGTGGTGCGTCTCAACCGGATGATAGGTGGCATCAAGGAGATGGTCAAGCTGCCTTCGGCCCTCTTTGTCGTCGACGTTATCAAGGAGAGACTGGCGCTGGATGAGGCGAGGAAGGTCGGCATACCGGTGGTGGCTGTTGCCGATACTAACTGTGACCCCACCGGCATCGAATATCCGATTCCGGCCAATGATGATGCTATCAAGGCTATAAGGTTGATATGCAGCCGGATTGCCGGCTCTGTTTTACAGGGTAAGGCGGGCGGTGCCGATTTTATGAGCCGGGAAGAAGGCCAGCAGGAGTTCGAGGGTACAGAAGAGAAGGCTGATTCCGGCGATGAGACGCCGGCGTTTGCGGCTCACAATGATGAATATTAGGAGGACTTGGACTTGGAAATTCCAGCGTCAAAAGTAAAGGAATTGAGAGAACAATCAGGAGCTGGAGTTATCTCCTGCCGTAATGCTCTTGTAGAGGCTTCGGGAGACCTGGATAAGGCACAGCAGATTTTGAAGGATAAGGGCATACTGAAGGCGGAGAAGAAGATGGAGCGTTCTACGACCCAGGGAATAGTCGAAGCTTATGTGCATACCGGTGGTCGTATCGGCGCCATAGTAGAAGTTAACTGCGAGACCGATTTTGTCGCCCGTACCGATGAGTTCAAGGAACTTGCCCATAATATCGTCATGCAGGTGGCTGCAATATCACCACAGTATATATCCGATGATGAAGTACCCGAGGGTGCAGAGGTGGAACCGGAAGAGGCCTGCCTGCTCAAGCAGCCTTTTATCAAGGACCCCAGCAGGACTATCAACGACATAGTAGTCGAGACCATCGCCAAGCTGGGTGAGAATATCAGGATAGCCAGATTTGCCCGTTTCGAAGTGGGTAGATAGGTAGAATAATATGACCACGGCCGGTTACAAGAGAGTCCTCCTCAAGTTAAGCGGGGAGGCTTTTCGAGGTAAACTGGAATATGGAATCGATGCCGATACTCTTTCAAGAATAGCCGGGCAGATAAAACAGGTTATGGAAACGGGTGTGGGTGTGGCCATTGTTGTGGGGGGTGGCAATATCTGGCGTGGGGCTATTGCCCAGCAGAGGGGAATGGACAGGGTTACTGCGGACTATGCCGGCATGCTGGCAACCGTGATAAATGCCCTGGCCCTCCAGGACAAGCTGGAAGAAATAGGGATCGTTACCAGGACCCAGACCGCAATTGGTATTCAGCAGGTAGCCGAACCATACATCAGGCGCCGTGCCATCAGACATCTGGAAAAAGGCAGGGCGGTCATTCTTGCCGGTGGTACCGGAAACCCCTATATGACGAGCGACACCGCTGCGGCCCTCAGGGCGATAGAGGTGGAGACTGAGATACTGCTTATGGGCAAGAATAACGTGGACGGCATCTACAGCGCAGATCCCAACAAAAATACGAACGCCAAAAGATACGATAAATTGAGCCACCTGGAAGCGTTGAACCTGAGGCTCAATGTGATGGATGCCACCGCGCTATCTCTCTGCCTGGAGAACAATTTGCCCATAATGGTCTTCGATCTGAATGCCCCACGGGCACTGGAGCGTGCCGTAAGCGGTGAGCCTATCGGTACCCTGGTAAACAGTGAGGGATAGATATTATGGACGATAATACCTCGTTAACCAAGACCGAAACAAAGATGAAGACATCGGTGGAGGCTCTAAGGAAGGAGCTGAGCAGCATCCGTACCGGGCATGCTACTCCGGCCCTGGTTGAGCATATCAAGGTGGAATATGCCGGTGTTCCCACATCCCTCATCCAGATTGCCGGTATCTCAACGTCGGGGGCCAGTACCCTTGTGATCCAGCCCTGGGATAAGGGTAGCCTGCGCAGCATTGAGAAGGCGATACTTAAATCGGATCTCGGTTTGAACCCGGTCAACGACGGGAATATTATAAGAATTAATATCCCGCCTCTCAGTGAAGAGCGCCGGCAGGAGATGATAAAGGTGGTAAGGGCGAGGGTGGAGAAGGAGCGGGTTATCATACGAAATATCAGGCGGGATACTATGGAAGAACTGCGTAAGCTGGAGAAGGATAAGGAAATATCCCAGGATGATTTGAAGCGTACCCTGGATCAGTTACAGAAACTGACCGATAAATATGTGGAAATGGCCGGGGAAGTAGGGCAGGATAAGGAAACCGAGCTCAAGCAGGTATAGCCTGTCCGAAATGGAGGGCAGGCAAAAGCGCTTACGTTGGTTCAGAATATAGTATGGAAGATGCTT
>JAGYOC010000058.1 GCA_018399795.1 Dehalococcoidales bacterium | reverse complement strand
CTTTACTTTCAACTATATTCATATATCTACCGGACATAGTTGACGGCGCAGCCCAAACCATACAAAATATAGAGCAATATGGACGCTATCGGGATAACCACATTCACCATTCTGGGGGTAACCATCGGCAGCTTTCTCAACGTCTGTATCGACCGCATACCGGCCCGTCAATCGATAGTAACGCCACCATCCCACTGCCCGGCCTGCCGTAACCGGCTGGCGATTAAGGACCTGGTCCCGGTCATCAGCTACCTCTGGCTGCGCGGCCGCTGCCGCTACTGCAACGCTGCCATACCCCGGCGTATCCTGGGAGTGGAGATTGCCTGCGGAGCGCTCTTTGCCTACCTCTTTACTCAGTACGGCCCGGGCGCGGAAATGGCCGTCATAGCCTCCTACTGCTGCCTCTTCATAGTACTTATGTTTATCGATTTCGAAAAGGGCCTTATCCTGAACCGGATAGTCTACCCCGCCATGGTGGCCGCACTGCTTGTGAGCGTCTTTCTTCCCAACTTATATATCGTTCCCGGTATCAAGTACTCGGGAATGGGCGGCGGCATCGGCTTCGGCATCGCACTGCTGGTAGCCCTGCTCTCACGTGGGGGGATGGGCTTCGGCGATGTGAAGATGGCAGCCCTGATGGGCTTCGTCACCGGTTACCCGAGAATCTTTTTTACCCTGATTCTGGCCGCCATCATCGGAGGTATAATAGCCGTAGCACTCCTGGCCAGCAGGAAGAAAAAGCGCAAGGAGGGAATACCTTTCGGCCCGGCCCTCTCGGCGGCCACCATTATTACCCTCCTCTGGGGTAGCCCCATCCTGACCTGGTACCTGGGGCTCTTCTAGCTCACCTTCCTGTTTCCTCGCCAACCCGGTAAACCACTTGACACGTATAGTATAATAGGGTTAATACTATAGTACGGTATTCCGCTACTGTACCGGGTAATGGTAAAATGGAACATCGAAGGTCAAGTATTGAAGTAATAGCCGATATGCTCAGGCTGGGAGAAGCCGGCAAGACGGAAATAATGTACAGCGCCAATATGAGCTACTTCCAGCTCAAGAAGTACCTCAATTTCCTTCTTGAGCTGAACCTGATCGACCGGGTGACGGTGGGAAATCCCGTCGTAACCTACCGTGTAACACGTAAAGGGCTCAAGCTGCTCGAGCACATCGACAACATCCTGGAAATCCTGGAGTTCAAAGAGAAAGACATCTTTCAGTAATACCGAAAAAGGAGCTATTCTATGTCGTCTGAAAAAAGAATGCTGATTCTACCTGCGGATCTGGTCAAGAAAATCGATAACAACCGCGGTGATATGAGTCAGGCGGATTTCATCTCTTTCCTCATCGATGGTCAGCTGAAAGAGGCAAACGGTGAAGAAAAACAAACCGGCAAGGAAGAAAAGTACGTAACCAGGGAAGAGCTTCGCTCCATAGAACAGGACATCAAGACACTGCTGCGCAGCTTCATCGACTTCTTCGTCAATTACGGCCTGGAGATTGGCAAGAAATCACCCAGGGCCGAGTTTGAAGAGCTGGTCAACAAGCTGCAGGGGCTGGAAAAGGACCTGAATTCGTCAGACAACGACAACGAGAAAAAGGCGACCATAAAGTGGAAGTAACCGGCTAAAAAGGAATAGCTCCGTCAAAAAAGCGGGTTTCAAAAACCCTCTCCTTGAACAAGGAGAGGGTTTTTTTATTGGTTTCAGGTTCAATAGAACATTGTTCTAGAACAGGATACCTTCCCATCTATACGATTGTCTGCAATAGTAATCAGTACAGACATTAAAAAGGGAAGGGACAATGCTCTACATAGGACTGGGAATAACCGGATTCATATTGATACACCTCTTCGACCTGGTCTCGCTAAAGCGAATACGCCGGGTGAAACCGGTGGTATGGATATCGGGAAGCGGCCTCATAATTTATGCCGTTATTATGATATGCCTCTCGGCAGATAAAATAACAGTGCCGCCGTGGCTCATCTGGCTGGGCTGGGGAATGCTGGCATTTTCCCTGCCGCTATTGATACACTCGCTTTTCATCGGAATTCCCTTCCGCAAGACATACCTGAAAGCCGGTACCGGCGACAGGCTGATAACCACCGGCCCCTATTCCCTCACCCGCCACCCGGGAGTAATCTGGTTTACCATCATGATGCTCTCCCTGATACCGGTATCGAATTCCAGGCTGATGCTAATCGCCGCGCCAGTCTTTATCGGTCTCGATATCCTGCTCATATTTATCCAGGACCGTTATATTTTCGGCAGGATGTTTGAAGGCTACGAGAAATACCGCCACCGGACACCGATGTTAATTCCCAACCGCAGGAGCATAAACACCTTCCTGCGATCGCTGAAGAAAGCGGAATCAAATTAAGGAATCACGGAGGTTGAACAATGAGTAAGGAAGCAGAGATGATAGTACAGGGCAAAAACGACGAGCTATGGCAGCGTTGCTGCGGGTTTATAGACCTGAGCCTTCAGGAATGTATGACCATCCAGCGGCGGCTTCTGCTGGAACAGATCGGCCTTCTGAAAAAGTGCCGGCTGGGCAACAGCATTATGAAGCGGGCCAACCCTTCTACCGTAGAGGAGTTCCGGGAAGAAGTCCCACTGACAACCTATGCCGACTACGAGCCCTTCCTTCTCACCAAGAACGAAAACGCCCTGCCGGCCAAACCTCTCTTCTGGCAGCATACCTCGGGCAGGTCCGGTGAATACGCCTTCAAATGGGCACCCATTACCAGCCGCCAGTTCGAGGAGGTGAGGTCGCTGCTGTTTGCCTGCCTCGCCTTCGCGAGCTGCAATGAAAAGGGCGAAATCGCCTACCGCAGGAACGACAAGTTTCTCTATGCGCTGGCCCCACCACCATACACCACCGGTTCCCTGATACACTATGCGCCCAACGAGGTATTCGATTTTCTGCCGCCGGTCAAGTCAGTGGAGGGCATGTCCTTCGAGGACAGGATACGCCTGGGCTTTCAGCTCGCGCTATCGGAGGGAGTGGACCTTTTCTTCGCCCTTTCCAGCGTGATAGTAGCTCTCGGTGAAAAGTTCAGCGAGGGAAACGGCAACATCGACCTGAAGCCCCTTATGAGGAGACCGAAAACACTTTTCCGTCTGCTCAAGGGTCTATTGAAAAGCAAGATAGCAAGACGGCCGATGCTGCCCCGTGACGTCTGGAAACTAAAGGGGTTGATAGGCGCCGGCTCGGACAGCTCCGTGTTCCGGGAAAGAATCAAGGAGATGTGGGGCAGATACCCCCTTGACGTCTACGGCGGCACCGAGGGCATCATAATGGCAATCCAGACATGGGACTACCAGGGATTGAGCTTCGTACCCCAGAGCAACTTCTTCGAGTTCATCCCCGAAGAGGAAAGCCTGAAGGCCAAGGCAGACCCCTACTACCGGCCGGAAACGGTGCTCCTGGATGAGGTCAAAGCAGGCCAGAACTACGAACTGGTTATCACCAGCTTTCATGGTGGACCCTTCGTCCGCTACAAGCTCGGCGATATGATTCACATCACCTCGCTGCGCAACGAAAAGCTGGATATCGATATCCCCCAGATGGAATTCCGTTCCCGTGTCGATGACATGATCGATATCGCCGGCTTCACCCGGCTCACCGAAAAGGTTATCTGGCAGGCGATAGAGAATACCGGCATCGACTATGAGGACTGGACAATACGCAAGGAACTGAGAGATAAGCCCGTACTACACCTGTACCTGGAGCTCAGAGAGGACGGGTACCGCTCCGATGAAGAGGTCGCCTCATCCGTTCACGAGGAGCTGAAAAAACTGGACGGCCCCTATGCGGACCTGGAGACCTTCATCGGCCTGAGGCCCCTGGAGGTAACGCTGCTACCGGAAAACAGTTTCAAAAGCTATATGCTGAGACAGCAGGCTGCCGGTGCCGACCTGGCCCACCTCAAACCTCCCCATATCAACCTGTCCGATAGCGTTATCGATTCACTGGTTCAGGGACCCGCGGCAGCTCCCGTATCCGAAGAAGCCGAATATGAAGAAATGGTTAAAAAATACCAGCGCGAGAGCAGGAGCCGCAGGCGTCAGCGTAAAGCGGAAACAACAAAAATCAACCGGTGATATTAGCAGTCCTGCAGCTATTAACAAGTATATAAAGAAGAGGTAATCAGGATGAACAACAGCATAAACAGGAAATACAATCGTGTTGTCGTCACCGGCCTGGGGATGATAAGCCCGGTAGGACTTACCACCGAAGAGTCCTGGCAGGCAATGATTTCCGGCAAGTCCGGCATCGGCAGCATCACCAGTTTCGATACCGACGGATTCAAAACCAGATATGCCGCCGAGGTCAGAGGATTTGACCCTGTGGAGTATGTCAGCCCCAAGGAAGCAGGGCGTATGGACCGCTTTACCCAGTTTGCCGTAGCGGCCAGCCTCCAGGCCGCAGAATCATCTCGCCTGCAGCTCAACAACGGGGATGCCGAAGAAACCGGTGTTATCATCGGCGACAGTATCTGCGGACTTCTCCAGATATGTACCCAGTTCAGGGTGCTCGACGAACTTGGCCCCGACCGGGTCAGCCCGGTACTCGCCCCGACAATGTCCGGAGATGCCGCACCGGTGCAGGTATCACTTACCCTGGGAACCAGGGGGATTAACTATTCTCCTTCTTCAGCATGCTCCAGTGGCACCGATGCCATCGGCCAGGCATACCAGATAATCAGGGGAGGAGGCGCCCGCGTTATGATAACCGGCGGCGCCGAGGCACCGATAATGCCCATTATCCTGGCCGCGTTCAACTCGTGCCGGGCCTTATCAACCAAAAACAACGGCCCGGAGACCGCCTGCTGTCCTTTCGATGCTGGACGGGACGGATTTGTCCTCGGTGAAGGCGCGGCCATTATGGTACTGGAGGAAGAACACTATGCCCTGAACAGAGGCGTCCCCATTCTGGCAGAAGTGATCGGCTACGGTGCCACCAGCGATGCCTTCCACCTCACTCAGCCATCGCCCGAGGGTGAAGGCGCGGCCCGCGCCATGAGACTGGCAATGCAAAACGCAGCCGTTGAACCCAGCGAAATCGACTATATCAATGCGCACGGTACGGCAACGATGCTCAATGACCGTGCCGAAACAAGGGCGATGAAAAGCGTACTCGGTGAACATGCCTACCGCATCCCGGTCTCCGGCAGCAAGTCAATGACCGGCCACCTCCTGGGAGCCTCCGGAAGCCTCGAAGCCCTGATATGCGTGCTCGCCATCAATAACGGGGTTATACCGCCGACCATAAACCTCACCCAGCCCGACCCGGAGTGCGACCTCGACTACATTCCGGGCGCAGCCCGCAATGCACGGGTAGAAACGGCGGTATCGAATTCCTTCGGGTTCGGAGGCCACAACTCAACGCTGATTTTTCGCCGGTACAAGGAATAAAGGGTTCACACCTTACCAGAATTCAACGGAATTGGCAAATCCTGTAACAACCTCATTGACAATCCCGGTACCATAGGGCATAATTTTTAACAATAACTTATTATGCTGGTCCATAAGACCGCTATCACCGGCGAGGGATTGTCAATTGAGCATATGGACTGCAATACCCCTGGTAAGCTTTGTAGCATTTACCATTCTGGCCATTCTGGCTCTAAGGCAGGACGGGACACGAGTAAACCGGGCCTTCGCCCGGTTTCTTGTTGCATCCGGCGCCTGGAGCTTTACCTCCTTCATGCTGCACCTGAACCTTTACCCGGAGTATGCCCTGCTGTGGAACGAACTCCTGGTAGCCGCCCTGGTCTGGACAGTGGTCAGCTATTTCCACTTTGTGCGAACCTACGACAACAGGTCCAGCGGTATAGGCACATATCTGGGTTATATCGCGGTATTCGCTGTTCTAGCGCTCGGCTTAAACGGTTACATCGTCAAGTATGCCTACGTAATTAACGGGGTCCTCTACCATGACCTCGGCCTTTCTATCTACATCGTAGGGGCCATCAGCGCCGTCTTCCTTATCAGCTCGATGTTCACTCTGGCCAGACACTACCAGAGATCTCCTGACCCCAACGACCGCAACCGCACGTTATATCTCTTGATGGGTTCAGGAATAGTTACCATAACCAGTTATATTACCAACCTGACGCCGCCGATAGCCGGGCTATCCATCGACCATATCGGCAACCTCACCAACGCATCGATAATAACCTACGCCATTATGCGCTACCAGCTACTTAACATAAGGTTTGTAGCCAAGCGGGTGTTAGGCTACAGCATAGTCGCAACCTCTATCGGTGGAATATGCGCCGGCTCGCTTTATCTCTGGCAGACTATCTTCCCAACGGATACAACATGGGTACTTGTTCTGCGCGTTACCGCGCTGGTTATTCTCCTGACTTTAATAGCAAGACCGATGATGCACCGGCTGGAAGACAGACTGGACCGCGTTTTTCACCGTAAAAATTACAAACCACGCCGCGAGGTACTCGACTTCAGCAAGAGAATGGGCAGCGTTATCAACCTGGGAGAGCTGGCCGAGGAAATGCTGAGCACGATAACCAGAGCGCTGCACCTCGATCAGGCCAGGTTGATGATACAGGACTTCAACAGCGGGGATTTCATATCCAGATTCATCTATCCAGGTTCAGAGGGCGAGACGGACGATATCAGTTTCAAAATAGATAACCCCATCGTAACCTGGCTGCACCAGGAAAACGAACCACTTAACCTGGCACCCATAGAAAACATACCCAAGTTCAAGGGGTTATGGGAGGTCGAAAAAAGGCAGGTAGTAAAATCCGGCCTGGGAGTGCTTTGTCCCATCAAGAACCAGGGCAGATTGATCGGCATACTTGCGCTGGGTAAAAAGGAGTCCGGCACCATCTACTCCCATGAAGACCTGGAACTGGCTATGAACATGGCCGAGCAGACCGGCGCCATCATCAATAACGCCCAGCTATACTCCCAGGCAGTGGTAATGGCAAACACCGACGGCCTCACCAAGCTATACAACCACCGCCAGTTCCACGAGCGCATCGACCAGGAGATTGCCCGCGGCTCCCGCTATGGCACCACCTTCTCCCTGATAATGCTGGATATAGACCTTTTCAAGGCGTACAACGATATCCACGGCCACCTGGCCGGAGACGAAATCCTGCGCCGTATTTCGATGTCCATCGTATCATCGATTCGAAGCCTGGACACCGCCTTTCGCTACGGCGGAGAAGAATTCGCCATCATCCTGCCCGAGGCCAAGCTGAAGGACGCCTATAAGGTTGCGGAAAGAATCAGAAAGACGATAGCATCCAAGACCAGCTCGAGGGCCACACCGATAACCGCCAGCCTGGGTATTGGGTGCTGGCCAATCGACGGCGTCACCAAGACGGAAATAATCTCCCGGGCAGATGCGGCACTCTACCGGGCCAAGAAATCGGGGAGGAACCGAACCTGCCTTTCCTCAGAGATAAGCGATTCCGAAACCCTGCCCGTAAGCAGCGATGAAGAGGTACAATCAAGGGCGCTGAGCATCATCTACGCCCTGGCAGCTACCGTCGATGCCAAGGATCACTATACCTACGGCCATTCGAAAAAGGTAAGTGAATATGCGGTGGCCCTGGCCGATAAACTGGGACTGTCCAAAGACATCATCGACACCATCCGCGCCGCCGGACTGTTGCACGATGTAGGTAAAATAGCTATTCCAGACGCCACGCTCAACAAAAAGGAGGCTCTCAACTCCGAGGAGTGGGAAATCATACGCGCCCATCCCAGGCTGGGGATAGAGATACTGAGACATGTCATCGACCTGGTAAACTGCATACCGGTTATCCTGCACCACCACGAGCGCTATGATGGTTCCGGCTACCCCAACGGGCTCAAGGGCGAAAATATACCGCTTGAATCCCGTATCCTGGCCATTGCCGATGCCTTCGACGCTATAACCTCCCCGAGGCCATACCGGAAGCAACTATCGATATCGGATGCTCTAAAGGAACTGAGGCACTGCGCGGGAACACAATTTGACCCCCGCCTGGTGGAAATATTCTGCAAGATAATCGAGGCAACGCCATCAAAAAGCCTGGAGAGAAGATAGAGCAACATACGACGAGGTGAGGAATAGATACTTTCTGGGGGTTTACCCCAGCGCATACATATTGTAAATTATTAAGACAGGAAATAAATGCATCGTAAATCGATGGGGATGGTACCATGCAAGAAGAACAAATAGCAGAGTTACTCAAACTCACTGTTGATAAAAAAGCCTCGGACCTGCACCTGAGGATCCCCAGCCCTCCGGTTCTGCGTATTGACGGAGCACTGGTTATACAGGAAGACCTGCCCCCGGTTACCGCACAGGATATCGAGATGGTATTCCAGTATATCACCACTCCGGAACAGAGAAACACCTTCTTCAATGAACTGGAGCTGGACTTCGCCTACAGCATCCACGGGCTGGCCCGGTTCCGGGTCAGCGTTATGAAACAGCGAAATACTATAAGTATCGCCTTCCGTACAGTACCTTTCGAGGTGATGACCATTGATGGCCTGGGACTACC
>JAGYOC010000057.1 GCA_018399795.1 Dehalococcoidales bacterium | reverse complement strand
CGGTTACATAATGGGGCCAGCGGTCGGATTCGAACCGACGACCTGCGGGTTACGAAACCGCTGCTCTACCAACTGAGCTACGCTGGCGCTTGGGCTATTGGAAATTATAACCTACCGGTTCAATCACAGGCAAGAGATAAGCGAACCGAAATCCAATTGACGCCTGAAAAGCGTTATGCTATTATTAGATGTCTTCATTAGCTGCGGTCTGATGAGGTCATTGATAGTCCCCACAGAGTTCAATTCCTGGCGGTTAATAAATATCACTCAACAAATGGCATGTCGATAGAGGAAGATTTAGCCCGGTCCTTCTCCCAGAGTGAGCTGGAAGGCGATACCGTCTTGGCCATCGGGGTTTTTGACGGCGTCCACCTTGGCCACAAGCACCTGCTGGCGACGCTGAAAGAAAAGGCTAGGGAGCATAACTTTTTAAGCGGAGCAGTTACCTTTAATCCTCCTCCCCAGAGAGTGCTGCAAAATTACAAAGGACCACTTTTTTTGACCAGCCTTGACTATAAAATCGAACTGCTGGGCAACGAAAATGTCGATGCTGTTTTCATAATGCCCTTTGATAGGGAACTGGCGCATGTCAGTGCCGCGGAATTTGTCCGGCTGATGCAACAATATTTGCGGATGAAGGGGCTTGTGGTAGGGCAAAATTTTGCTCTCGGTCGCGATCGAGAGGGCAATATCGATGTCCTGATGAGACTGGGTGAGGAAAAGGGCTTTGAAGTTACCATAGTACCTCCGCTGCTGGTGAATGGTGAGGCGGTGAGCAGTACCTTGGTCAGGAAGGTATTGGCCCGTGGCGATATGGGGGCAGTGTACGAATTACTTGGCAGACCGTTCCGTCTGCATGGCAAAGTTATCGCGGGGGTTGGCCGTGGTATGGCGTTGGGTTTTCCTACAGCAAATTTGAGTATTGAACCGGAGCAGGCGATACCGGTTGAAGGTGTTTATGCCTCGCTGGTTTATCTTGATGATTTGGCTTATAAATCAATGACCTATATTGGAAGCAGTCCCACTTTTAGCGATGGCCGTAGTTCTGTAGAGATTTACGTTCTTGATTATTCCGGTGACCTGTACGGCAGAGAACTGAGGGTTGATTTTGTGGAGCGCATACGTGGCGAGGTGCGGTTTGATAGTATTGATAAGCTGAAACATCAGATAGCTGTGGATATAGAGAAGGGAAGGGCTCTACTCGATGCCGGAAATGGAATCTATGAATGATGGCGGCAAAGCCGGTGATATGGAAATGGAGTATCTCCTGAAAAGGGGTGTTGCCGAGATTATCTCCGAGGAGGAAATTAAGGCACTCCTCGATTCTGGGAAGCAATTGCGCCTGAAAGAGGGTTTCGACCCCAGCTTCCCCGATATTCACCTCGGCCATATGGTCACTTTGAGGAAGCTGCGCCAATTTCAGGACCTGGGGCACAGGGTTATTCTGATTGTTGGTGATTGGACGGCCCAGATTGGGGATCCCAGCGGTGCTTCTGTAACCCGTCCCATGCTTTCCCCGGAGCAGGTGAAAACCAATGCTAAAACTTACATGGAGCAGTTCTTTAAGATAGTTGACTCGGAAAAGACGGAGGTCAGGTGGCAGAGCGAGTGGTTTGGCGAGTTTGACCTGAACGATGTCATTCGCCTCACTAGCAGATTTACCGTGGCTCAGCTACTGGCCAGGGAGGATTTTAACAAACGGTATACAACGGGGCGTCCCATCGCGGTAACCGAACTTCTCTATCCGCTTTTACAGGCGTATGATTCGGTGGCCGTAGAGGCCGATGTAGAATTCGGTGGTATTGACCAGAAATTTAACCTGCTCGTGGGTCGTGAACTGCAGTCCGAGGTGGGCCAGCGTCCCCAGCAGGTGTTTCTGTCACCACTGCTCATCGGTACGGACGGGAGTCAGAAGATGAGTAAAAGCCTGGGCAACTATATCGGGGTTGCCGAGGCTCCGGATGAGGTATACGGCAAGGTGATGTCCATAACCGATGAGCTTATCATGGACTATTTCGAGCTGGTTACCGATGTTACCGCGGAGGAACTGGACGGGTTCAGGAGACAGATTGAGAGCGGCAGTTCCAATCCTATGCTGCTCAAGAAGCGTTTGGCCAGAGAGATCGTGGCTCATCTATACGACGAAAAGGCAGCCGGCGATGCGGAGGAAAAATTCAGGAGGGTTTTTCAGGAGAGAAAGAACCCCGAGGAGATAAGAGAGGGTACCAAAGCGAACGTTAACCTGCGTGATTATCTCGTTATCAACCAGCTTGCCAAAAGCCGCAGTGAAGCCAAACGGCTTATCGAGCAGGGTGCCGTGGACGTTGACGGGGAAAAAATAACCGATGTAAACTGGACTTTTCCCGGCGGTACAACGATAAAGGTTGGCAAGCGGGGCCACATTAGGTCTACCTAGCAATAATAACTGCTTATTGCACCCGGCAATCATGTTTCTGAGGTAATTATTTATTTTTGAGATGCATATCATAAATTGATTGGAGGGCGAAAATGGAACACCTGCGAATTCCGGGACCGACTCCCTGTCCGGCTGAAGCTCTGCAGGCAATGAGCAGGCAGATGATAAACCACCGGGGTGAGGAGTTCGGGCAAACGATGAATGAGGTTACGGCCAATCTGAAGAAGGTATTTCAGACCAGTGGAGATGTCTTTTTGCTTACCGGTTCCGGAACGGGTGGGCTTGAGGCTGCCGTTGTTAATACACTGTCGCCCGGTGACAAGGTGCTATCGGTCTCCATCGGGGTTTTTGGCGAACGCTTTGCAACCATTGCAGAGACATTCGGGGCTGAGGTTGTCAACCTGCGTTTTGAGTGGGGTCAAGCTGCCGACGTGAATAAAATTCGCCGGGCACTTGAAGAAGACCCCGAAATCAAGGCGGTGCTGGTAACCCACAATGAGACGTCGACTGGTATTACCAATGACCTGGCCGGAATAAGCCGGGTGGTAAAGGATTTCGACAAGCTGCTCCTGGTTGATGCTATAAGCAGTCTGGGTGCCATCAAGTTGCCGGTGGATGAATGGAAGTGTGATGTTGCCATTACCGGCTCGCAAAAGGGCTGGATGGTGCCACCAGGCCTGGTTATGGTCAGTGTAAGCGAGGCGGCATGGCAGGCTCACGCCAGGGCCAGTATGCCGAGATTCTACTGGGACTTCGGCAAGGCCAGGGACTATCTGGAGAAGGCGCAAACGCCGTGGACGCCGGCCATTTCTGTTGTGTTTGCGCTGAAGGTATCTCTGGACATGATGCTCTCGGAGGGGGTGGATGCCATCTCGGAACGTCACGCCCGCCTTGGAAATATGACACGGCGGGGATTGAAAGACCTGGGCTTACCCCTGTTTGCTGACGAGCGCTACGCTTCCAATACGGTTACCTCTGTTGGGGAGGCAGACGGGCTCGATGTTACGAAGCTATTGAAAATAATGAGGGAAGAGCATCACATTGTGCTCGGTGGCGGTCAGCTACACCTGAAGGGAAAGATTTTCCGTATCGGACACCTTGGATGGGTGAACGAGGGAGATATAAATACGGTATTAAAGGCGCTCGAGGCGGCTCTGCCCCAGGCCGGATTCAGGAGGTAGTCGATGAGGGTTCTGGTTGCTGAGAAGATTTCCGATGAAGGTGTTGATATATTGAATAGCTGTGCGGAGGTGGATGTTAAGCTGGGCTTGAAGCCGGAAGAACTCGTCTCCGTAATCGGTGACTATGAGGCTCTGGTAGTGCGTAGCCAGACCAAGGTAACTCCGGAGATAATTCAGGCGGGTAAGAAGCTCCAGGTAATTGCCCGGGCGGGAATTGGCATTGATAACGTCGACGTTGATGAGGCGACACGCTGTGGTATAGTGGTGGTCAATGCACCCACCGGTAATACCATATCGGCTGCCGAGCATACCATGGCACTGATGCTTTCGCTGGCTCGGCATATCCCTCAGGCCAATAGCAGTCTCAAGTCGGGTGCGTGGCGGCGTGGCGATTATATGGGTACCGAGGTAAGAAATAAGACGCTTGGTATCATAGGTCTGGGTAGCGTCGGTTCCGAGGTGGCCCGGCGGGCCCTGGGCATGGAAATGAGGCTTATCGGTTATGACCCCTTTGTCTCCCTTGAAAGTGCCCGTAATCTGAAAGTCGAGCTGTATACCCTGGAGCAGTTACTTGAGGAGGCGGACTTTATTACTCTCCACCTGCCGCTGACAGATACCACCCGGAACCTCATCGGTGAAAAGGAACTGCGTCTGGTCAAGCCCAATGTTCGCATTATCAACTGTGCCCGCGGGGGATTGATTGATGAGAAGGCGCTGGTCGATGCGGTAAGTGAGAAGAGAGTGGCAGGTGCTGCCGTTGATGTCTTCCCCAAGGAACCTATCACGGACAGTGTTCTCTTTGAGAGCGACCGGATTATTGTAACTCCTCACCTGGGTGCCTCGACCGCTGAGGCGCAGGTGATGGTGTCGCGGGATGTGGCCATGCAGATAGCTGATGTTTTCCTTGGTAAGCCAGCCCGGTATTCGATAAATGCTCCCTTTATCTCGGCAGATATGCTGTCCATTATGGCACCGTTTATGAAGGCAGTACATACCCTAGGTAGATTGGTAAGCCAGCTTGCTGAAGGTCAGATGAGTACTATAAAGATATGCTATGAGGGTGAGATAGCGGACTATGAGACCAATCCTCTCAAGGCCTCGGTTCTGGGAGGTATACTCGAGGAGATTAGTGAGGAGCGGGTTAACGTGGTAAATGCCAATATCGTCGCTGAGGAACGTGGTCTCATGGTCGTGGAACAGAAGGAGGCTTCCTGTGAGAACTATTCCAGCCTCGTTACCATCGAGGCGACGACCAGCAGAGGGACTATCACCGTTGCCGGCACGGTTATGCGCGGTGAACTGCATATTGTGAGGATAAACGAATACTGGTTTGATATTGCACCGGGCGGCGGTTATTTCCTATTCTGCGACCACCTTGACCGCCCTGGGTTGATAAGCGCCGTGAGCAGAGTAACCGGTGATGCCGATGTTGACATAAGTTCCATGCACGTGGGGCGTCTCAAGCCAAGAGGACAGGCATTGATGATTCTGTCTCTTGACGAGCCATTATCCGAAGAGCAGATCGAAAAGATACTGGCTATCCCAGATGTGTATACTGCCAGGTTGGTGAAGATATAATCGTCTCTTATTCCAGCCGACGGAGGATTAGACCTGAGGGAGGCTTGGGGTAAAAATAGGTTGATTTCCTGGGCATACGGTCACCCGTATCGGCAATGGCCTTTATTACCTCTGTCCTGGTTGGTCGTAGGAATAGGGCAAGCTGATATTCGTGCTTCAGCACCTCGTCTATGGTAACAGCAATATCGTGGTTGAAATCGAGCGATGTCTCTTCCTGTTCACTGGTCAGGCCCAGCATTTCCTCCAGAATGATGTGGTCAACAATACTTACATCAAGCCTTTTGTACAGGCTACTGTGGAAGTAGGGCAACATCTGACTGGCCGTATCGAGTTCTTTTAACGTTAGGACTATCAGTTTATCAGTGGATGGGCCAAAAAGCACTATTCGAACCTCGTTATTATCATCTTCGTTCAGCAGATTATTGACCTGCCCTGGAATATCGCCTGTATCAAGCGGTATTTCCTCGGTTTGGAATACCGCTGCCAGCCTGTTATTTAGCTGGTTCAGTATCGAGCGGCTTATTCCTCTTACCAGCCGGTGTGGAGAGAGAATAATCAGTCCCCGGTCGGTTAAATCGACCAGCTCCATCATCACAAAATTGAATCCCTCTTCTCCTGATGAGGAAGGGCAGCAGGTGAGCCTCTCTTTTTTGTAATTCAGGGCGCTTTCGTAGCGGTGGTGTCCGTCGGCGATATAGAGCGGCTGGCCGGATAGATGCCCCGATATCTGGCTTATAGCTTTAGTATCGGTAATGGCCCATACTCTGTGTTTCTCTCCATCGCTTTCCAGCTCTATAACCGGTGTGTCTTTCTCCTTTTGCGAGAGTATGGAGAAGATTTGCCCCCCCTGATTTTCGTAGACGGCAAATACAGGGCTGGTATTGGCATTTAGTGACCAGAGTATCTTAAGACGGTCATCCTTCGGCTTACCGCGCGTGCTCTCGTGGGGACGGATAATCATTTTATCCCAGTCTTCGAGCTTTACTGCAGCGATGATACCTCGGCGCAGATATTCCTTACCCTGATAGCGAAAAAGGTGATGGTGAAGGTAGATGGCCGGTAACTTTTCGCTCTTCAGTATTTCCTCACTCAACCATTGCTCGAACTCTTCCGCCGAGCGGGTGTATTTGTTGTCTTTATCATTGTCTGAGGGGAGATCCTGGCCATGCTCGATTCGGACAAAGTTGTGGTTGCTTCGCTGGTTGAGTTCAAGTGCCAGTTCGGAGGTGATGATATCATAGGGGGGACAAATAACCGAAGAGATATTCGGTATCAGCTTTTCGTTGTAACGTATTCCATGGAAGGGCCGGATTTCAGTCATACTAACCTGTCTTTTGCTTTATCGGTTGGGGGTTCTATTAAGTCTACTGTATTTACCGTTCGATTGGCAAATAGGCGTCGATTAATATGATATTGTATGTTTTACGATGTGTTATAATTTTAATAATCTGCTTGCAGTTTGGGGGATAAAGAGGTGGATAGTTCAAAACAAATTGAAAAACGTATAGAGGATTTGAGGAGCCAGATTAATTACCACAATTACCGGTACTATGTACTGGATGAACCCGAAATCAGTGACGCAGAATATGATGCTTTGATGAGGGAACTGAAGGAGCTGGAAGAGGGTTATCCATCGTTGATAACAGAGGATTCTCCCACGCAGCGGGTGGGGGCTGCCCCGCTGGAAGCATTCGGTGTAGTGGAGCACCCGTATCCCTTGTTGTCGCTGGCTAATGTCTTCGGTAGAGAAGAGCTGGAGGCCTGGTACAATCGCATTACAAAATTGCTCGGGGCACAGCCAGGCAGACTGGTTTGTGAACATAAGATTGATGGTCTGGCGGTGGCACTTACCTATGTCGACGGGAACCTTGTTGTTGGTAGTACGCGTGGAGATGGCTTGAGGGGTGAGAATATCACACAGAACCTGAGGACGATAAGAAGTATTCCTCTATCTGTACCACGGGAGGCGCCGCCCCGTTTCGAGGTGCGTGGCGAGGTTTTTTTGTCCCGAGATGCTTTTTCCAGATTGAACCGGGAAAGGGTTGAGAAGGGGCTTTCCCAGTTCGCCAACCCGCGCAATGCTGCGGCGGGCTCGCTCCGCCAGCTTGATCCGCGGGTTACTGCTGAACGGCCGCTTGATATGTATATATATATGCTGGGTTATGCAGAAGGAAATAACGTACCTCAAAATCACTGGGATATTATGCAATACCTCGGTTCACTGGGATTCAAACTGAACCCGAACATGAGTCTGGTCGGCAGTATAGAGGAGGCGGAAGAATACTACCGGAGCTGGATGGATAGGCGCGACAGTCTTGCCTATGAGGCGGATGGTGTTGTGGTTAAGGTGAATTCTATTGATAGCCAGCAGAAGCTGGGGGATGTTGGCCGTGAACCGAGATGGGCGATGGCCTATAAGTTCCCCGCTGTGCAGGGGATAACCCGGCTAAAGGATATTAAAATCAGTGTAGGCAGGACTGGTACTCTCAATCCCTATGCGGTAATGGAACCGGTATCGGTGGGTGGGGTGACTATCCGGCAGGCTGCTTTACATAACGAGGAAGATGTTCGGCGCAAGGATATCCGTAAAGGGGATATGGTGATTGTGCAGCGGGCTGGCGAGGTGATACCACAGGTAGTGGGGCCGGTGGTGAGCAAACGCACTGGCAAAGAGAAGGAATTCAGCCTGCTTGAAGCCGTGTATGATAATGATTTGGGGCGGCCAGCCTGCCCGGAGTGTGGGGCGGAAGTAATCAAGCTCAAGGGCGAGGCGATGTACTACTGCACCAATGCTGCCTGCCCGGCCCAGGTTATCGAGCGT
>JAGYOC010000056.1 GCA_018399795.1 Dehalococcoidales bacterium | reverse complement strand
CCGGTTATATACCATTCTTTGTAAAAATCTATTAATTTTGTTAAGATGATAGAATAAGTATGGAATTACAATGAATATAAAAAGAGTCACATTGATACATGGGAACTTGAGGAGAGATGGAAAATACCTCAGCGTGCATCTTTTTTTATGAAGGATAAGACCTCGTGCTGAAGGTTGTAAATCCGGTTACCGAAAAATAAGGAATGTAAAGAGTGGTTTTTGCTCTGAACTTAGTAATTTGCTGGCAGTGTCACTTGGAGGTATCCTTACCTTTACTCAAAAAGATGACCAATTTACGGTAATATGTAGAATGACAAGAGAACTGCAGCAGTAGCATTTCCCACGATTTCGCTGCGGTCATTCCTGAAGCCGGCGGGCCAGCCAGTCCTGATCCACGGGCAGCCGTTTAAAACGGACCCCCGTTGCATTGTATACCGCGTTGACTACCGCCGGGGGGACAGGCATAGTAGATATTTCGCCCACCCCCTTTGCTCCGTAGGGTCCATCCGCGGTGGGGTCTTCCACGATAAATGATTTCATTACCCCGGGTACGTGCTTGATGGAAGGCATTCGGTACCGGGACAGATGATCGGTGATCACCCTCCCGTTTTCCAGTATGAACTCTTCGGTAAGCGCATGCCCTAAGCCCATGATGGTTCCGCCCTCGACCTGTCCCTGCAAACCCAGGGGGTTGATGGCTTTCCCGACATCGGTAGCAGCGATAGCTTTGAGTACCTCAACCTCACCGGTTTTAAGGTCCACTTCCACCTCTATCGCCTGGGCCGCAAAGGAATAGGCAAAGTGTTTATCCCCTTCTTCACCCAGGGGTGTAGTCTCCGGAGCCCAGTATTCATACGTAAACTTAGGGGCTCGCCCCTTTTCACGCATTATATTCCCAATCTCTGTAAAGGAAAGGCTCTTCCCGTTTATCCGGGCTGAACCATCCTTGATGGAGATTTTTTCGGAGGCAATATCATGAGAAATATCGTATTTTTCAGCAATGGTAGCCAGCATCGTCTCTCGCAAAGTGATTGAAGCGAACTTGGCCGCGTTGCCGGAGATGTAGGTCTGCCTAGAGCCGGTGGTTGGTCCTCCATCCGGGGTCAAATCGGTATCCGACAGCAGCACTTTGACCTGGTCGAGTTTCATTCCCAGTTCCTGAGCGGTGACCATTTGCAGCACAGTGACCAAGCCCTGACCAATCTCGGCAGAGGAGGTACGCACTTCTACAGTTCCATCCTGAAGCAGTTCGACTTCGGCGGACGCTTTATCCGGGGCCCCCTCGCCAAGGCCTGTGTTTTTGAAAGCCAGCGCGTAGCCCCAGGCCCGGCGTTTATCGGGTTCCACTGGGACAGGACGGGAGCGGAAAAGATCTCCCTCCGGCAGATACTCGCGCATAGCCGTTTCGGTCTTATCCACACACTCCAGCAGGCCGACGCTG
>JAGYOC010000055.1 GCA_018399795.1 Dehalococcoidales bacterium | reverse complement strand
ACCCGTTTGTCAATATCTGCTATTTCTCTCTGGGCTATGGTATAATATTGCCCAAATGACCGAACTACTTTCCGGAAACGAGGCTCTCGCTCTGGGAGCGCACCGTGCTCGTGTGAAGGTAGCCACTGCTTATCCGGGAACCCCCAGTACTGAGATACTTGAAGCCATAGCCCGCTATGATGATGTCTATGCGGAATGGTCGACCAACGAGAAGGTGGCCATGGAGGTGGCTCTGGGGGCGGCCTACGCAGGGGTGCGCTCTGTGGTATCGATGAAGCACGTGGGCCTTAATGTTGCCAGCGACCCCTTCATAGCGGCATCTATGACTGGAGTTGCCGGAGGAATGGTGGTTATCACCGCTGATGACCCGGGAATACACAGTTCCCAGAACGAGCAGGACAGCCGTCATTATGCCAAGCTGGCCAAGGTACCGGCACTGGAACCTGCCGATAGCCAGGAAGCATACCAGTTTATGTGGGCTGCTTTTGAAATCAGCGAGAGATTCGATACGCCGGTTATGGTGCGCTCGACAATGCGTATTTCCCACTCCCATTCGCTGGTGAAGATCGGGGAAGACGCTTCAACCGGGCCTTTTAGTACGGCCTTTCATCGTCAGCCAGAGAAGTATGTCATGGTGCCGGGCTATGCCCGGGCCAGGCATAGGTCTATTGAGGAGAGGATGGAAAACCTGTCCCTTTATGCGGAGACCTTTCCTCTCAACCATATGGTATGGGGCAGCCGCCGAATCGGCATCATAACCAGCGGGGCTGCTTACCAGTATGCCAGAGAGGTTTTCCCCGGGGTATCATTCCTGAAACTGGGCATGGTATACCCCCTGCCGCAAAAGCTGATAGAGTATTTTGCCGCACGGGTAAAGAGATTGATCGTCATTGAGGAACTGGACCCTTTCTTCGAAGATGGTATAAAGGCGCTCGGAATCAGGGTTACCGGGAAAGACCTGATTCCGAGGGTGGGGGAACTCAACCCCGACATTATCGAGGAGAGGAGCCGTCAGGCAGGGTTGCTCAGGAAAGCCAAAGTACCCGAGAGCGATATACCACCGGCGGCTCTTCCCCGGCGTAACCCGCGGCTCTGTCCGGGGTGCCCCCATGCTGGCTTGTTTTTCGTCCTCAGCAGTCTCGGAAAGCGCAACCATCTGGCCAGGGCGAAAACCGGAGATAGTGAAAAGTCGGAACTGGTTATTACCGGTGATATCGGTTGTTACACTCTGGGTACCTATCCGCCTCTAAATGCGATGGACACCTGTGCCTGTATGGGGGCGAGCATTGGCCAGGCTATCGGCATGGCAAAGGCAGCACCGGGAAGCAGAGTGGTGGCCGTAATAGGCGACTCAACCTTCTTCCATTCTGGAATAACACCGCTGCTTGATGCCCACTACAACCAGGCCGATATTACCGTGGTTATTCTCGATAATCGGACCACGGCGATGACCGGCCATCAGGACCACCCTGGCACGGGTATTACGGCGCAGAAGAAAAAGACCCGGGCGGTATCGATTGAAGACCTGGTGAGGGGAGCGGGTATCGGGGAGGTAAGTGTTGTCGATGCCTTTGATATCAATAGTCTGAGAAGAGTGTTGAAAAAATCCCTCGGTCAGACTGGCCTTTCGGTTATTGTTGTTCGGGGATCCTGTTCAGTAAGGTTGCCCAGGCGCCCGATACCGATGTTTGTGGATACCGAAAAATGCAACCAGTGCGGAATTTGCCTCCAGCTGGGGTGTCCGGCTCTGGAGAACAGGGATGGGCAGGTATTTATCAATGCCGGTCTTTGTGCCGGCGATCTCTGTGCTGTCTGCTGGCAGATATGTCCCCGCAAGGCGATTCTACCTCAATCTGAAGCAGGGGTTGACGGGCAATCATGAAGATGCTCAATCTACTCATTACCGGTGTGGGGGGTCAGGGTATAATACTCGCCAGCAATATTCTTGGTGAAGTGGCTTGCCTTTCCGGGTACGATATCAAAAAGACCGATACTCTCGGTATGGCTCAGCGTGGCGGAAGTGTAATAAGTCACGTGCGCGTTGGCCTCCGGGTGCATTCGCCACTGATAAGCAGGGGTGATGTTGACCTTATGCTGGCACTGGAGAAGATGGAGGGAGCCCGTTGGAGTCACTATCTCAAGAGAGGGTCGGTGGCCATAATCAATGATTATATCCTGCCACCGCCATCGGTTAGCCTCGGTGATGAAGAATACCCTTCCGATGATGCAATCTCTGCGATGGTGCTGCGGTCCCAGGGTTACGTATATTTCATTGATGCCGCACGACGTGCTGCTGAGATGGGTAATGACAGGGTATTCAATGTATTTCTGCTGGGCTGCACCTCTGTTTATACTCCCTTCAGGCTGGAGATATGGAGGGATGCCATCATGCGCCTGGTTCCAGCAAAAGTATCTCAACTGAACTGGCTTGCCTTCAGGGAGGGAAGAAAGGAACTCAGAGCCCTCAGGAAGAGGCGCAGCCCGGTTGGGTAGCGTTAATATGGGCTACTCTCTGGGGAAGGGAGATTTTATGGAAGAAGATTCGGCCCAATCGACCTCTGATGGTATCGCCATATTGAGATCGAGGGAGAAGGATGACCGGGTTGCCTCATTTCTGGATATGAGGCTGCTGGAATTGAGCCCGGGATATGCCAGGGTGGCCATGAAAATGAAGCCGGAATACCAGA
This sequence comes from Dehalococcoidales bacterium, assembly GCA_018399795.1. Next base: position 3,491 of record JAGYOC010000055.1, on the reverse strand, counting down.
ATTCGACGGGTATAATTTTCGGCGGTATCATTATGGCCCTGGCGGATCAGGCTTTTGCCTATGCCTCCAATTCGCTGGTTTACCCCAGCCTCGCCTCACAATTCAATGCCCATTTTATTGCTGGTGCACGGGTGGACGATGAGCTCACCGCTGAGTGCCGTGTTTTGAAAAGTGGCCGGCGGGTAGGTATCTCAGAGGTAACGGTAACAAACCAGGAGGGAAGGCTGGTTGCCAGGGCAACCGGTACCACCATTCCGGTAGTGAGCTCAGGGAAGGTTTCTCCTGGGAAAGCCCGATAGCTTATGCGGTGGAGCATGGTTATCCGGTTATTTACCATTGTGTAATTGGCACGCTGGTGTTGACAGTACAGCTACGTTATGCTAAGCTACTCGCTGTCAGATTGGTTGATAATGAGTCGTAGGATTTCCACACTTGGCGGTCAACAGCTGTTGGCAAAGTTCGTATTTAGTGCGCGCACTTGAGTGCGCTTCGGGGGTGGTATGTAATACTTGGTTTTACAGTAGCGGTTGTTATATTTATCTGTACCCCTATACCTCCCCGACCGGGAGGTTTTTTTATAGGTTAACGTTGGGGTGGAATATGGATGGGTGGGTAAAGAGGCGGTAATCCATGGTAGAGAGTTCTTTCACGGAACGGAAGGAAAGGGATACACTCCCCAAGCTGATCAGCCATAACTACAGGACCAGGCCCGGTCGTACAGCCATGTGCGTCAAGAGGTTTGGTATATGGCAGCGTTACAGCTGGGAGGACTACTATAACATGGTGAAGTATCTTTCGATGGGCATGATAAACCTCGGCCTGGAAAAGGGGGATGTGGTGTGTATCATTGGTGATAACAAGCCACAGTGGTTATGGGCTGAATTCGCTGCCCAGGCAGCCGGGGGGATTGCCACCGGAATTTTTGTTGATTCTATCCCGGCAGAGGTAAGGTATATTGCCAATCACAGCAAAGCCAGATTTGCGGTGGTTAATGACCAGGAGCAAACCGACAAGTTTCTGGAGATAAAGGGTGAGCTACCGAATCTGGAAAGGGTTATTTACTGGAATCCCAAGGGTATGAAAGACTACGATGACCCGCTTCTTGTATACTTTGACGAGGTTCTCCGGAAGGGTAAAGAATATGGGGAGGATTGTCCCGGCTTCTTCGAAAATAGAATCGGGGAATGTGATGGCCGAGAGCCGGCCTTTATCTACTATACACCGGGTACTACCGGTTTGCCCAAGGGTGCGATACTCACTCACCGTGCTCTTATCAATACGGCCAGCAGCTTTCTGAGCCGGTATCGGGTAGACGAAAATGATGATCTGGTTTCAAATTTCCCCGCCGCCTGGATAGGCGACGGGTTTTTTGCTACTTTGCCACACCTTATCACAGGAGCCAGATTGAATTTCCCTGAAGAACCGGAAACAATTGCTGTAGATACCCGTGAAATAGGCCCCACTCTGATTGCAAATGGACCGCGGCAGTGGGAGATTCTGGTTCGGGAGATCAGGGAAAGGATGAGCCATGCCGGACCGTTGCAACGCCTGAGCTGGCGGCGATTTTTGCCTGTCGGTTACCGGATGGCCGATGCTGGGTTTCAGGATAACGCTGTCGGGCGTATGCTGCGTTTAAAGCACCGGGTAGCGAATGCGGTTCTCTTCAAACCACTTCAGGACCGGTTGGGATTAAGCCGGGTCAAGTTTGCTGTCACGGGCGGTTCTGTTTTAAGCCTGGATATTTTCCGCATGATTCACGCCATAGGTGTCGAGCTAAGGCAAAATTATGCTACTACCGAAGCCGGTTTCGTATCCTGTCACCGCGAAGGGGAAATAAGACCGGAAAGCGTGGGCCGGCCGGTGGTCGGTACTGAGGTCAGGGTAACCGATGAAGGGGAACTTCTGGTCAGAAGTGAAAGCCTTTTCCATGGATACTACCGGGACGATGGCAGGAGCGCACGGATACTGGCAGGCGGATGGTGCCGTACGGGGGATGCGGTAAGTATTGATGATGACGGACACCTGATATTCATGGACCACCTCGAGCATATGGGGAAATTGAGTACCGGGGCCAGGTATTCTCCTCAATATGTTGAGGGGAGGCTGAGATTCAGCCGCCATATCCAGAACGCCATTGTTATCGGTGGCAGAGATAGGTCCTTTGTATCGGCAATACTGAATATAGATGCTGCTGCCGTACGTAAATGGGCAGAGCACCAGCGCTTGCCCCATGCTGGTATTCTTGACCTGGCGCAAAAAGAAGAGGTTGCCAGGCTGGTCTTGAACGATCTTGCCGAGGTCAATGATTACCTGCCTGAGCCGGTGAGAATAAAAAAGTTCGTTCTTCTCCATAAAGAATTCGACCCCGATGAGGCCGAGCTTACCCGGACCAGGAAGTTAAGGCGGGCATTCATTGAAGAACGTTATCGTGAATTGATCAACGCGATATACCGTGGTGACCGAGGCGTTGAGATTGAGACCCCGGTGAGCTACTGTGATGACAAAAGCTATGGGGCAGCCATTAATATAAGGATTTGGACGGTGTAACGAGGTGACATATGGGTGAGCTGGTCCAGTTCGTTATCACCGGCCTGACCGTTGGCATGGTCTATGCCCTGATTGCGCTGGGATTTGTCCTGGTGTGGAAATCGAGCGGCGTAGCCAACCTTGCCCTGGGGCAGATTGTGCTGGTTTCATCCTGGTTCACCTATGGAATGCTTGTCCAGGCAGGTTTGCCCACCTGGTTGGGTTTCCTGATGGTTGTCCTGTTTGCTATGGGTATGGGCTGGTTGATTGAAAGGGGAGCACTGCGTCCGCTGATCACCCAGCCGATACTGTCTTTAATCACGGTTACTCTGGGAGTGGCCTTTTTTATCCAGGGGGCGGTCAGCTTTATCTGGCCCAAGAGTGTTGCCTCTCTGCCCGAGCTTTTCCCCCAAGAACCGGTTCATATCGGTTCGGCGGTTGTCTCACAGGAATACCTGTGGGCGGCCGGTATCTCACTGGCGCTTTTCGGTGCTCTATCCCTGTTTTTTAAATACCACAAGATGGGCATCGTAATGCGGGCTGTGGCCGATGACAAGATGGCGGTTCAGGCGTGCGGGATTCAGGTTACCAGGTTGTTTTCACTGTCTTGGATGCTCGCCTGCGTGCTGGCTGCTATTGGGGGTATCCTCATGTCGAGCATCGGGGGTATTACCTATGGTCTGGTTGAAACGGGCCTCAAGTCCTTCTCGGTGGTTATCCTGGGAGGCCTCGATTCCTTTCTGGGAGCCATTATTGCGGGCCCCATAATTGGTTTGGCAGAAAACCTGGGTGGAGGATACCTTACCCCGTTGACCTGGCCCGGGGTTAAAGAGGTGATACCTTTCATCATAATAATAATCGTGATGTTTATCCGTCCCCATGGCCTCTTTGGAGAGCGGCGTATAGAGAGGATTTAGTTTGGATTTGCCCACAGGTGTTCGCAGTTATACCTACAAGCAGGATAT
>JAGYOC010000054.1 GCA_018399795.1 Dehalococcoidales bacterium | reverse complement strand
GGTGCTGGGCACCGGCGGCGGTCAGCCGTGCAACTGCCTGGAAGGTCTCGGGAGTATGGGCTCCGAGGTGTCGAAAAAAACCGGTGTCCGTAGCCAAACCGAACAAGAGAATCTGGGCCTCATCCTCGGTGGGTTTGAAGCCTGCAGCTTCAATGATATGGAGTATCATGAAGGTAACCGAGGGCGCGGTATCGTCGATGAAGCGATGGTCGCCGAAGGAATTACCCGAGGAGTGGTGGTCGATAACTATTACCGGAAGCCCCTCAATTTCCTTGGCCAGATAATCGATTCTTTCCAGAGTTGAACAATCCAAAATGATTACCGCGGTGTTCTCCCTATCAATATCCGTTGGTACATGAGCGGCAAAGTGCCGGCTCAAAGTAGCGAGCTCCGGGCGCTGGAAAGGCCCGGGGGAAACTAAATGGCAGCTTTTTCCTCTGCGTTCTAAGAACCAGCCGAGGGCAAGCCCCGAACTGGTACAATCCCCATCGGGTTCACGGTGGCCAATGAGGATATACTCGCTCCACCCTTCGAGGGCGTCTAAAATATGCTGTGGTATTGTGTTCATAATTCTCTCTTATTACGCCCTGAACAGGCTATACAACTTGAGGATGTGAGGACTCTGATAGTAAAACTGTCTTAGAACTCTATCGCTAGGGTCTCGATATCAAACTGGTCATCGAAGTTTTCCGGATTATCTAAATCACCATAAGATAGATGGCTTAAATTCTTATGCAGATACAGTCTTATATGGCTGAACTCTCCTGCCTCCCAGAAGATAGAGAAGTAAGGATAAGCCTCATTTCGGGCCATGATAAGCTCAGCCTTTGGGTCCTCTTCTCTGTCTGCCGGCATATCGAACCATTTCTCCGGCACATAAAATACGCCGAAGTCGAGGTTGCTTTTTTGATATACAATCCTGTATCCAAGGTTGTGCATGTATACCTTAGCGATAGGAACAGACTTTACGTAATATTCGGATTGTTCGGCATATGTAAAGCCGGCTAGCAGTATAAAAATAAGTAGTGTTAGTAAAATTACCCTTCGTTTCAAAGGTGCCTCCTTCTGTTCCAATCTCAATTCAATTATAGCGGTAGTGGTATGCCAAATCAAGTAATTTTTAGTATTAGTTTCATATGCTGTTTAGTGCTGCTCTATTGCCGATTGTCGCTATTCCGGCTATCAGATTGGCTAAAGAGAAATTCAAGGGCCCCCTCGACTGTTGAGGCGAAGTGAAATTCTATCTGCGATTTCACTTCCTTCGGCAGCTCCTCGGTGTCCTTTCGGTTTTCTTCGGGCATCAGTACCGCCTCAAGCTGGTTACGATACGCGGCCAGAACCTTCTCTTTTACTCCGCCGATGGGCAGAATTCGGCCCGTCAGAGTTATCTCACCGGTCATGGCGGTACAGGGCCGAATCGAACGAGTGGTTAGAGCCGATACCATGGCTGCGGTCAGAGTGATTCCTGCTGAGGGGCCGTCCTTTGGGATGGCTCCTTGGGGCACGTGAATGTGGATATCGGTATTCTTCTGAAAATCTTCTGCAAGGTTAAATTTGGCGGTATGGGAGCGAATAAAGCTCAGTGCAAGCTGGGCACTCTCCTTCATTACGTCCCCAAGACTGCCGGTGAGGATGAGTTTGCCCTCGCCGGGCAGAAGGGATACCTCCACCGGAAGCATCTTCCCGCCCATCTCGGTCCAGGCCAATCCGTGGGCCATTCCCGGAGAGGGGGCCTTGTATACCAGGTCTTGCTCAAAAGGGGCCGGTCCGAGATATTTTTTGAGGCTTTTTTCAGCTACCACCACCTTAAACTCCGGTTCGGGGTTCTCTTCAGTGGGAAGATACCCCTCTTTTACCGCCTCGCGGGCAATTTTACGGATAATGGCCGCAATTTGCCGCTCCAGGTTTCGTACACCCGATTCCATAGTATAGCTGCGTATTACCGCTAAAATGGCCGGTTTCTGGAAT
>JAGYOC010000053.1 GCA_018399795.1 Dehalococcoidales bacterium | reverse complement strand
ATAACCGTTGTAGGTACAGGCGGTCTGGGTTCACCGGTGCTGTACTATCTGGCAGCGGCGGGAGTTGGAAAGCTACGGTTCATTGACGGCGATAAAGTCGATGTCTCAAACCTAAACCGGCAAATACTGTTTAGCGAAAAGGATATTGGAGCATACAAAGCACAAAGGGCAGCCGAAAAGATAGCCGCCCTTAATTCAGAAATTGAGTTGGAGTACATAACTGACACACTAACCGCCGAGAATATTGAAACATTGATCCCGAATAGCGATGTGATTGTGGATTGCCTTGACAACTTCAGCACCCGTTTCGTGCTAAACAAGTACTCGGTTTTCCACACTATTCCTCTGGTACATGGAGGCATTCATGGTTTCAGCGGCCAGCTCACCACCATCATCCCCGGAGAGACTCCCTGCCTCGAGTGCCTGTTTGCAGGCATGGAAGATCCCACTCAGGAATCGGGGGCTCGAATTCCCAGCCCTGTACTTGGGGCGGTTGTGGGGGTTATCGGCAGTCTGCAGGCACTGGAGGCGATAAAAATTGTAAGCAATGTCGGGACTGCTTATGCTCAGCGTCTATTGATCTACGATGGGTTAAGTGGAAACTTCAATGAGATCGAGGTAGCCAGGGACGTGAATTGTCCCGTGTGTTCGGCGCTTTGAGCATATCACTGATCCCTATTCGGCAGCACTTACCGCCGCAAGCTCCGGAGTAACCCAGTTATACCACTCTACCTGCCAGCTTCCATCGTACGCGAGTAGACTCATACAGGCATTTTTTAAGGGGGGATTTCCTGGAACTATTTCTCCCTTACTTATCAAAGAAAGCAACCCGCCAATTAGCCCACCATGTGATACAACTAACAAGCGGCTACCGGGGTGTCGCAGCGAAAGCTCCTCTACTACTTCCAGAGCCCGGGCCTGTACAGCCTCCCAGGTCTCTGCCCCCGGGATGGGGACGCCGTTGTAGTACTGTTTGCGCAGGGCTACATCCATGCCCTCGGCCTTACC
>JAGYOC010000052.1 GCA_018399795.1 Dehalococcoidales bacterium | reverse complement strand
TATTTTCTGCCAAATTTATCATACGAAATTATTTCGTCTAACTTTTTCCTCGGCATGGGCTTTGGATGGGATGATGGGTAGCCCAGTGGTGTTATGGCAAGAACACAATGGTCATCTGGTATCTCGAGTATTTCTGTTGCCTCTGCCTCGTTAAACCACCCCACATATACTGTCCCCAGACCAAGAGATTGTGCTTCCAGTACCATGTTTTGCATTGCTAATGCCACGTCGAACATATACCAATCGCCCTTGTCGGAAGATAGTTTACCATCAAGGTAGCCCGATTCACCCAATCTGGCACACGCAACAATTACCACCGGGGCATTTTTGATGGCTCTGCGCGCTGGATTATCTTCAGGTAACGTGCCGGCCAGTTCAGACTTGATAGCGGTATCACGTACAACGATAAACCTCCAGCACTGAGTGTTATCCCAGGATGGGGCCAGCCGACCGGCTTCCAGGACCTTACTGAGGGTTTCATTATCTACGGGGTCAGGTTTATATTTACGGATACTTCTTCTTGATTCAATTGCTTCATCAACTTCCATTTCTACCTCCTAATTTCTAAATAGTGGGTTCGTTATTATGTACTTCTTCGGGAGTAATGTTTAAACCTGGACTTGCCGGCTGCCGTTGGTGCTTTGTAATACGGCCCGTTATGCTTTAAGGCTCTTATTTTATGAATATTATATTAGAAGAAGGGCTTCAATAAGTAGGCAATCAAGTAGCCCAGTCCACCGCATATAGGGAAAGTTAACACCCAGGCAAGAACAATATTTTTTGCTGTTCCCCAGCGAACTGCAGAAAGCCTTCTGCTTGCTCCAGCCCCCATAATGGCAGCGCTGGAGCAGTGCGTTGTGCTTACCGGTATACCCAGTCGAGAAGCCCCTTCGATTACCGAAGCGGCTGTCAGGCTGGAAACAAACCCCCGGGCCGGATTCAAGGCGGTTACTCTCATACCCACAGTCTTGATAACCCTCCAACCTCCGACGGCAGTACCTATACTTATCGATGATGCGGATACTGCAATCACCCACCATGGTATACTATCCCATAGACCAATCTGGCCTGTATGGATTACCAGGGCCATTGTAATTATACCGAGGGGCATCTGCCCGTCGTTTTTCCCGTGGCTGTAGGCTAGAAAACCAGTGGTAATCCACTGCAGACGGCTAAAAACGATTCTCATCCTGTTTGGCCTGTAATGCTGATATATCCAGGATAAAAGAACCATTATACCGAAGCCGCCGGCAAATCCTAGCAGTGGAGCACTGGCCACCGATATCAGGATACGCTGCATTACACTCCAGATAACCGCTTGCGTACCCGCAACCGCTACCCCGGCACTTGCCAGCCCGGCCACAAAACCATGAGTGAGGCTTACCGGGAGCCCGAGATATGTTGCTATAGCTCCCCAGATGACAATAGAGGACAGGCCGGAAATAACAGTAAGGTAGGATATTGTCTCCGGCACCAATATACCCTTACCGATGGTTTGGGCAACGGCGGTGCCTGAAGCAGCCCCCGCGAAATTCATGCATGCAGCAAGTATTATCGCATTTCGGGGAGATATCGATCGTGACCCCACAGCTGCGGCAACAGCATTGGCCGCATCATTGAAACCATTTACCAGCCCGAATCCCAGGGCCAGTGAGATGATAACTAGCAGGAGAGGGTCAGCCATGCTTTAGGGCGATACCTTCAAAGACATTGGCAACATCCTCGCAACGATCGGTTGCTGACTCCAGATACTCGTATATTTCACGCCATTTGATTATCAGGGCTATATCCTTACACTCATCGAAGAGTTCACCCATGGCCGCACGATAAAGGCGGTCCGCAATGTTTTCAAAGCGATTGATCTCAACGCAATAACGCAGTATATTCTTAAGATCAGAGCGTTTTTTTAGAAGGGGAATGGCACTTTGGATGGAAGATGCGGCATCTACAAGTATATCGGATAGCTCCTTGGACCGGTTGGTAGAAGTGGTTATTTTATAGATAAGTATTGCATCAGACGCGGCATCGATTAGATCCATCACATCATCGAGCCTTTGTGCTAAAGATGCGATATCCTCCCGGTCAAAAGGTGTAACAAAAGTACGATGTAGTAGGGAGATAATTTCATGGGTTATTGAATCACCCTGATGTTCGTATTCCGTTATTTCAGCTACCTTTCGTTCAATCGAATCACAGCCATGAAACAGCTCCCTCAATTTGGTAGAGGCGATAAACAAATTTTCTGCACTGCGCTGGAATAAAATAAAGAATTTTTCTTCCCTGGGCATAAAGGAAAATTTGGGCATTGTGCCACCTCCTTCTGAACTTCTGGGATACAACCGGGTAATATGAGTATAACATCTTCAAGGACATTTTTAACGTCGATTTATGACCAGAAATAGGCTTATGCTGTTTTACGATGGCATTTAATAAAAGCGGGTGTATAGCCTGATGCCCCACGAGCAATGTGAGTGATCCTGGTTACATTACACTTCCCTTATTTCGTATTGTCTTTAATAAAGGGCTTTGGAATACCGGGTACTATTAGAGAAGTGGAGGCGAGGGTTATCAAGAAACTAAGGAAATGTGGCATAATTGTGTCAAGCATAATAAAATAGTAATAGTGGTGCTGTATTCGCTGCGTATAGTTGCAGAAGTTGGCTTATTGTCGGTGATCAGTTAGAGGAGACCATGTAGTCGTGGTAGATAGTATGAAATCGGTTTGCGAGGCTAAGTTTGGCGACCATAATTGTGTCGTCTATAAGTCTTTTGATGACCTGAACCGTTTATTGAGCATTTATTTCAAGTATGGGTTGGATAACAACCAGTACTGTATTTGGGTGACTCCCGGAGGCGAAGCTCAGGATAGTGCAATAATTGCTCTCGATCGTTTATTGCCCGACTACGGGAAAAGCTTGATCAAGGAGCAGGTGGAGTTCATCGATTGCTCGGATTTCTATTTGAAAAATGGGACCTTCGACCCGGATATGGTACTGGAACAGTGGCAATCCAGGCTGGAATGGGCAATCGGCAATGGGTATAGCGGTATCAGGGCGAGCGGAGATCTGGGCTGGTTCGAGACAGAGGACTGGCCGGTATTGATGGATTACGAAAGAAGGCTCGATCCGATTGTTAGGCCCGGGAAAATATCGGCGCTGTGCTCCTATCCACTCCACAAGCTTGCAGCCCCCGCTATCCTGGACGTTATCCATCACCATAGGCTGGCCACCACAAAGACAAACGGCGAATGGCAGTTCTATAAACCACTGGGGGAGGCATCTACCTCTTATGACGCACAGCCCATTACGGAAACGATTACACTTGGTAGCCGGGATAGAGCAGGGTTTCCAAAGCCGGTATTGTATCTTGACTGCTGCGATGGCTGTGGGCTTTGTATTGAAGTATGCCGGAACAGTGTTTTATATCTTGAGGGTAACAGGGTGGCTATCAAAGATGATGCCGAGTGCGACTGGTGTACCGATTGCGAGGCGGTTTGCCCGAGAGAGGCAATAGCCTGCCCCTTTGAGATTACCACGGTATCCGGCTGAGTCGATATCTGCACCCACATCGTCATATCTTGCGTTTGCGAAATGCCAGTGGTCCTGACCTTATTGGATATGGTAAGAGGCGCATACAGGTATTCTCTTTTAACTACCAGACGCTTCTTGCCAGGGTATTTACCTGTCAGTTAGTAAATAGTTATAATAATAAGCCGTATCTTGCATTGAATTCGTCCAGGATAACCAGCAAATCTTCATCCAGCGTTTCTCTTACTCTATTCAGTATTGCCTGAGGGATTTCCCTGTAGTATGCCTGAGCAATACCCCCAGCCATACAGGCCAGTGTGTCGCTGTCACCGCCGAGAGAAACAGCTTTTCTCACCGCATCTTCGTAGCAATCAGAATCCAGAAAGGCGATTATTGCCTGCGGGACCGAACCCTGGCATGTTGAGTTGAACCTGTAACGCGGGCGTATGTTGTCGATGCTGTCGCGGAGGCTGTATGAAAAGGTG
>JAGYOC010000051.1 GCA_018399795.1 Dehalococcoidales bacterium | reverse complement strand
ACAGGTCAGCTCGGTTACATGCTTATGATACTGCCAATATGGTTCCTCTGGGCAGGGATGTCCCTCGAGGTTTTCATTCATCGTGTCTATGATAGACAATTACACCCCGCAGCCAGGCAAAGCAGCATAGCTATGTTGCGCCGAGCGGCGATTTCCGTGATTCTTATCATCATTTTTGTGATGGCCAACGTTATGGGTTTTCTACATGGGCCAAAGGCAATCTACGCCATGTCAAGTTCGGAACGGGCCAATGACATCCGAGAGGTGGCAAATGTGGTATTCGGTTCTCTACCCCTGTTCAAACTGGTCTCGAGCGAAGACAGCGAAGGCCCTGCGCTATTCGTGCGCCAGTATGATATACAGGCCAATGACGACCACTGGGACAAGCTTATCAACCTGCTAGAGACGTTCGACTCCGATGCTACCGCTATACTCACTGTAGTACACGGCGTGGGCAGCTTCCGTCATCTTACCTACTATCTGCCGGAATATCAAGTCTACGGCCTTGGGAAAGGCCTTGATGATGCTTTTGGGCACCTGTTTACGGCCCAGAGTGGCGCCAGTGACTATGACATCGAGGGACTGGAGGAAGCCAATGGAGAGCTGAGCCTGCCCGAAGGCATCACGCACCTGGTAGTCCCGGATAAAGGGGTTATCGACAGATTTGCGGAGGATACAGATGGTATAGTCTTAGAGCTGGAAAACGAGACGGAGGTGCTTGTCATACCGGTGTCTGGCGAAACCATGCTGTACTTCGTCGAAAATGATGAAGATGATACCCGCATTGTCGTGGATTATCCTGCTGGGTCCCAACGGGATAACCCTGCAAGAGGTTCCACGGATACTATACAGGGAGAGCTCCCTGAGGCAGGCGAGAAATAGCCCCGCCGATGGACGTGTGGTCCTGCCATGAACCTTTTTGGATGGTTGTTAAAGTTCTCCACTGGCGAGCACACTTTCGTTCGTAATGTGCAGGCGGGTGTGCTGATGGAGAACTTCTTCGTCGCCGCCGTGGCCGCCGTGCTGGTCATTCGCCTGTATCTCCATATTGCGCACAAGTATCTCGTAGCCTATGTTCCGCTGTCTGGGCAGATTGTGGTGGGACAATTCCATATCGCGCATATGCTATGGGGCGGACTCATCATACTGGCAGGATTCGTCCTGGTTCTGACACTTCTCGGCCGCTCCGGTCAGGGACTTGCAGCTGTCATCGGCGGAATCGGCTTCGGTGCCTTCATCGATGAGGTGGGGAAGGTCATCACCCTCAGTAATGATTACTTTTTTCAGCCGTCTGTTGCCATTATCTATATCGTTTTTATCGCCCTCTTTATCGGAGTGCGCGCCATACAGCGACCGAAGAAACTGTCCCAGCAGGCGGCGCTGGTCAATGCACTGGGGTACGCACAGCAGGCAGTCCTGCGTGACTTCAGCCTCGAAGACCGCCGCTACGCCATTTCTTTGTTGGAGCAATGCGATCCACTTGATCCGATGGTAGCGCCGCTGCGTCTTGCTATAGAGCGTACGGGCGCCACGAGCCGGTCGAGCTTTCTACAGCGCGCTCGCGCATTTTTGCGTAAGACTTATGCCTGGCTCATCCGCCGGTGGTGGTTTAGTGGAACACTGGTATTGTTATTCGTAGTCACCTCAATAATTGACCTATACCAGTCAGTCACCAGAGTGACCTGGTCAGGAATCCTTATTGGTGTGGTGGTTATCGCTGTCCTGGGAGTAGCTCTGATTTCCGTTGCTCGACACAGCCGGTATTCCTCTGGACGAGTTATCAGTTCAAGTAGCTTAATTCTTATAGCCATAATGGTGGCCGGGGGGATCGCGCTACATCTGCAGGAGCGGCCGGTTTTTATTGTCGACTGGGTCCAGATTCTCGCTCCCACCGTGTCCGGGGTGCTGGTAATGCTCGGTATTTTGTTGATCTGGCGCTCTCGTATGTTGGCCTACAGGATGTTTCATTACGCTGTCCTGGTATCCATCCTGATAACCCAGGTCTTTGCCTTCTATGAGCAGCAGATGACGGCCGTTATCAGTCTTCTTCTGCACGTGCTCATTCTAATGGCGCTGCGCTTTATGATCGGACAGGAAGAGAGCAGACTGGCATCGAAGGTTGCACAAAGAAGATAGTGCGCTTTGCGCACTGACGTTCATCAAATGTATACTTTACGAGGGCTGGCTCATTTTCTTCAGGTGAGCGGGGAGAGTACCAGAAAGACAGCCAGGTGCGTCGCCATATAAAGAATAACGCCGACCAAGCCAAGCTGTCCGGTAAGGCTGTGTGGCCTATTTTTCCATAACTTGATAAACTTCTCCAGTCCTAGCCCCAATCCTAAGCAGAAGGCGCCAATGGCCGGATAGAAGTAGTAGAGGTAGCTCAGACGGTCTGTAATCAGGCTGACGGAACTCGCCTGGAGTAGCATGCCCACCGCGCACCCCTTCCATAAGGATACCGTGTAGCTCGCGGATAAACCGCAGACTCAAAGGCAGTTCATTCAGCCGCTTTAGTCCGTACTCCATCGCGTGGACATAGTTCTGGACTTCTCTGACATCGCCCCGTTTCTCAAACTTCGTGGCTTCGAACAGTAGCAGGTCAGAGAGCGAAGACTGGGTGCCTTCGATGCGCGAAGACAGAACCGCCTCTCGTCTGATGAAAGGATAGATGAGAAGGTGCGGATTGGGTAGCGTCTCGCCCAACCCGGAAAGAGTTCCCAGGGCAATGTCAGCCCTCGACATGACCGATACCAGAGCATCATCCCACTCGAATTTAGGGGGTAGAGGGCCTGGGACAAAAGCTCGGTATCCTCCCGTCGCTCTGACCAGCCTGCCGGATGGGCTCATTTTGAATAGTGCAGTATCCATTAAGAAACTCCTGTTTCCTATCCTATGCCGTTAGGAAACAAAACTGTACTTTTGTTTAATAATAACCTATCTACTGAGCTTTGGCAATGCCCCGTATTCACTCATCTAAAATGTTACCGAGAGGGATATGATTCACTCAGATAAGAATGTTATTGAGGGAAGATAATGCCGAGCGGCTAACACCAGCGCTACTGGACACCGCGCAACAGCGT
>JAGYOC010000050.1 GCA_018399795.1 Dehalococcoidales bacterium | reverse complement strand
GCGATGTACTACTGCACCAATGCTGCCTGCCCGGCCCAGGTTATCGAGCGTATCGAGCATTTTGCCTCAAGAGCGGCCATGGATATAAGGGGGATTGGGGAGAGGATGAGCGCCCTCCTCTTCGAACAGGGTTTGTTAAAGGATGTTGCCGATATCTATTACCTGAAGGATAAAAAGGCTAATTTGCTCGAAATGGAGGGTATCGGGGGAAAAAGTGTAGAAAATATACTGGCAGCGATAGAAGAGAGTAAAAAAAGGAATTTGGGTAGACTTATTTTTGCTCTGGGTATAAGATATGTAGGAGTGGAGACCGCCGATATACTGGCAAAGCAATTCGGCAGTATTGACCGGATTGCGCAGGCGACAAGAGAAGAACTGCTGAATATCTCTTCAGTTGGTGATAAGATTGCCGATAGCATCTTGGCATTTTTCCGGCAGGCGGAAAACAGGAGTATTATCGACCGGTTGAATAAGGCCGGGGTGAATCCGCGGGTGAAAATAGCGGACCGGAGCAAATTGCCCTTGCTGGAAAAGGAGTTCGTTATTACTGGGAAGCTGGAAAGTTATAGCCGGAACGAGGCTGAAGCGCGCATAAAGGAGCTGGGTGGTATTGCCAAAAGCGATGTTACCAGGCAAACCGATTACCTTGTGGTGGGGAGTGACCCTGGCTCCAAGCTGAACCGGGCACGTTCGCTGGGTATCAGGCAAATTACGGAGCAGGACTTACTCGAATTGCTAGGGAATATAGCAGAGTGAACAGCCTGCAGGAAGAAGCATGAATGGTTATCTGACGTATTTTCAGATAGGCGTTTTTATAATGTATGTTTCTCTCTTCACATGGAGAATACTTTACCTGCACTTGCATGAAAGGGTCAGAGCAGTATCACTCATTGCGAGGGGCAACAGGCTGAGGGGTTTTCTGACCATATCTCTTATTTCTTCTCTGGTAGCCTGGTTCGTCATAATGATGGCCGGTATATTGTACCCCGATTCCCGTTTCCTGCCGTTTCCTCTGGGTGCGAGACTGCTTGATTCTTTGCATACCGAACTGATTGGAGTGGTGCTGGTGGCACTCGGTTTTGCTTTCTTTATCTCGGCCTGGATAAGGCTGGGAAATTTCTGGCGGGTGGGTAATCGTGAAGAGAAGAATAACGAGCTTATTACCGAAGGAGTATACGGGATCTCCAGGAACCCGATATATCTTTTCTTTGTACTCTACCTTAGTGGTATCTTTCTTATCAACGGTACTTTGATATTTCTCATCTTTGCCGTCATGGTGGCATTGAATCTTCATTATTTGACGCTTGAAGAAGAGTCGTTTCTGTCAAGGGTACACGGGACAGTGTATCATAATTACTGCGGTGTAACCGGCAGGTATATCACCTGGCTGAGAATATGGCCGATGACCAGGATAAGAGGATGCCTTCAAAGTATCCGGTACGTTCGGAATAGACTTACAGAACTGGTGGATTCTGTGCCGAAATGAAATTGATCGTTGGTCTGGGTAACCCTGGACAGCGCTACTATCATAACCGTCACAATATCGGATTTATGTGCCTGCGATACCTCGCCCGGACAAGCGATATACACCTGGACAAAAAGCAGGGGGATGCACGCATCGGAAGGGGGGATATATGTGGGGAGGATGTAATTTTGGCCAGGCCGCAGACATATATGAACCTCAGCGGTGAACCGGTGAGGTTTCTGGTGAGGAAGTTCGACATTCCTTTGGGTGACCTCATTATCGTTCACGATGACCTTGACCTCCCTCTGGGTAAAATTCGCATCAGTCAGTTCAGCGGGTCAGGGGGGCACAGGGGGGTAAATTCCATTATATACTCTCTGGGGAGCCAGAACTTTTTGCGCGTTCGATTGGGCATTGGACGCCCAGGGGCGGTTAACGGCCTTGACCATAATGGGGAAGATGAAATAATAGGTTATGTTCTGAGCGACTTCGGTGCCGAGGAAAAGGGGGTTGTTGCCACTATGATGCCTGTGGTAGGTGAAGCCCTTAACTGCATACTGAGTGAAGGTGTTGCACAGGCGATGAACAGGTACAATTAGAATAGGTGGGTCGTTTTTTCTTTGCTCGCACTGGGTGCGGGTGCTATAATTTTCCTTTGAGCATTCTGGGAAAGGATAAAAATCCGTATGGTGCAGGGTAAAATATGCGTTGCCGTTATCGGTGGTAGCTGTCCTACCGTCGCCGAAGCAAAGGCTGCGGAAGAAGTCGGCCGGGAGCTGGCACGGCGGGGAGTAGTGCTGGTATGTGGAGGCCTGGGTGGTGTTATGGAAGCGGCCTGTCGCGGTGCCTCCAGTGAAAATGGTATTACAGTGGGGATAATTCCCGGTGATAGCCGCAGGATGGCTAATCAATATGTTCAGATTACCATTGTTACCGGTATCGGATACGCCAGAAACGTGGCGGTGGTAAAATCAGGCCATTCCGTAATCGCCATTGGTGGCAGCTATGGCACTCTTACCGAGATAGGCTATGCTCTACAGAGTGGTATTCCCGTTGTTGGTCTGAATACCTGGGCTATATCCAAAGATGGTAGGGATGATAGCTCGATTATCCGGGCTGGAGGACCACTGGAGGCGGTAGAGGCGGCTTTGGAGATGTTGCAGGGGATAAAGAAAAGAGGTAAGTGATTAAAGGAGAAGAAGTGGCGAGAATTAGAGAGATAAATGCCGGGGAGATGCTGGATTCGAGGGGTAGGCCTACGCTGTGGGCAGAGGTGGAACTGGAAAGCGGTGTCAGGGGGTGGGCGGCGGTACCTTCGGGTGCCAGCACGGGGAGATATGAGGCTGTGGAGCTGAGGGATGGAGACAGAAGGCGGTTTGGCGGTTTTGGGGTAATTGAGGCGGTAAGGAATGTAAACGTGGT
>JAGYOC010000049.1 GCA_018399795.1 Dehalococcoidales bacterium | reverse complement strand
ATCCTGTGAAGTTGAAATCCGGCTTCATCATGCCGAGCTCGGTGTAGGTTTTGGCAATGTGCTGCCAACGGCCGAGGTTCATGTGCCCGATTTCTACCAGAGCCGTTTGTAGCAGCGGCACCATCTGGTCGGCCTCGAAGCGCAGGTGTTCAATACTATGTCGTTGGCTATAACGGGAATAAATCAGTTGCACCAACTCCTCCGGGTGCTGCATGGCGTATTTCCACCCCTTCAGACTCGCTTCCCGGAAGGCCTTCACCATTTTCGGTTTCAATTTGAGCAGGCTCTCGGTGGTAAAGAGATTGTCGCCGTAAAAATCGATCCCAGCCGCGCGAGGGGAATAGAGAACGTATTCCTGTCCTGCCTGTTTTAGTTCAAAAGGTTCATTAGTGACGTAGGCTGAAAGGGCATCCACGTTTCCGGCGAGCAGGTCTTTTGTATCATAATCATGGGGAAGCAGGGTTAGCTTGTCTAAGGAAATCCCTTCTTCACGGAGGTACGCGTATAGCTCTGAAGAACCGGGCGCGATCACGATCCTGCGGCCAGCAAGATCATGAATGCTTTGCACGCCGTTCCGCTTGAGGGTTATAAACACCAGAGGGGAGTGTTGGAAGATCACCCCCAGGACCACCAGCGGTGCACCCCGCTCCCGCAGTAATAGCAACTCAGTGGAGCCGACCCCGAAATCTGCCTTTCCCTGCAAAACCTTTTGTACCGGGTCTTCGCCCGGCTGGTATGGAATGATATCCACATCCAGCCCGGCCGTTTGGTAATAACCCTTTGCCAGGGCTGCGTAATAACCGGCGAATTGGAACTGGTGCTGCCACCTGAGCTGCAGGCGCACCTTGTCGGTTGCTGCCGCAGAAAGCGGGTACAGCAGCATGAGCATCAACGCAAGGCAGCGACAAACATGTCGGGTGAAAATACCTGCGGCTTTTGGTATTTTAAGAGATCTCATGGGGAGTACCCTTTGGAATTGAAGTGAGGATTACCATTAAAGAATCAAGCCCTTTCAAGTTTGACAAACTCGTAAAATCAAGTACTTACACTGACTGAGATTGCTTCGCTTCGCTCGCAATGACACCGATTTCGATTTTTTACGAAACCATCAAGTTTAAGACCTTTCTCCCGGAATAATCTCAGGCAGGCATCTACAACAGCATCGTCATAAAGAGCCCCCTTATTTTTTTCGATCTCCTCAAGGGCTGCCTCAATGCCCAGGGATGCACGATAAGGCCTGTGGGAGGCCATGGCTTCTACCACGTCAGCCACGGCCATAATGCGGGCCTCCATGATGAACTCATCCCCTTTCAAGTTTCTCGGATAGCCGGAACCATCCATCCGTTCATGGTGCTGATAGAAGATTTCCGCCGGGGGCCATGGGGATTCCACGTCCTTGAGCATCTCATACCCTATTCGGGCATGTTCCTTAACCAGGGAAAATTCAATATTCGTCAGTTTTGTCGGTGCGGAATGCATGGTATACCCGCCAACTTGTTCCGCCGTGGTGCGGAATATTTTGTAGAACTGGTCATTGAACGTGAAGAGATCGATGGCAACGTCGTACTCCCAGTGGCCGAGATGGGCCATTTCCAAAGCGTTGGACAGTTGTGCCCTGCTGTTCTGGAGGACCTCCTCTTCCCGTTTACGCTCGGTGATGTCTCTAAAAAGACCTAAGAGATA
>JAGYOC010000048.1 GCA_018399795.1 Dehalococcoidales bacterium | reverse complement strand
CCGGGAGAAATCTCCCGGCCTTATTTTTTGTGGTTACACTAAATAAGATCTTGCTAATTTCAAATTTATTGGCCAACAGAAATATAAACGAAAGGGCATATTGTAATCGACTAGGCGTGACTCACGGTATGAACAGGCCACGAACAGTTGTCAATTACCACCGTCTATGATCCACCCCTCACCACAGACATTGACCCACCCGGTTAGACAATTTTTATCACTTCGCTCCCATAGTAGTCAACACCTCCTTCCTTCGATGCGGGGATAATCTCTCACGATAGCTGGTACCTTCGATGACGATCTGGTAGCTGGCATTGGCCAGACGGTCCAGGGCACTGTTGCCCAGGATGGGGTCATCAAACAGTCCCAGCCACTCTTCTACCGTCCGGTTGCTGGTGATAACGAAGCTGGACTGGCGGTGCCTGGCTATAATCAGCTCGTAGAGGTCAGTCGACTGCTGGGCGGTGAGCTTCTGTAGGCCGAAGTCATCCATTATGAGCAGGTCGGGGCTGAGGAAGGAGCGGAAGGTCTTCTCCAGGGTATGGTCGACTCGTGATTGTGCCAGCGATCTGAAGAAAGCATCAGCCCTCGTGAAGCGGACGCTGTGTCTGGCTCTCACCGCGGCGTAGCCGAGGGCCTGAGCCAGAAAGGACTTACCCACGCCGACCGGGCCGACAAAGAGCACGTGCTCGTGGCGGTTAATGAAGTCCAGAGAGAATGCAGCATCCACAAGACGGCGCTCCACGGTTATCTGGGCTGTCCAGTCAAAGTCCTCCAGGCGGCATACCTCCTCGAATCCCGCCTTCTGGAGATGCATTTCCAGGTTGCGGTTATCGCGCCGGGTTACCTCGTCAGCAAGGATTATCTGTAGAAAGGCGGCATGGTCCAGCTGGTCTCTGCGGGCCAGGGCCAGCCGTTCCGGCAGGGTATTGAGAAGATAGCCTAATCTGAGACGCTTTAGGAGCGGTTTAAGCTCACTGGTGGTTGTCATCATATCCTCCTTAACTTTGGTCACCATGGTGGTTCCCCCCGTTATCACTCGCTTGAGCAAAGACACTGCCGGGGCGGGCGAAGCGGCCTGGTGGTGCCGGCGCCGTCATAACCGGCATGGCTTCTTCCTCCAGCGCCTCCACCAGGATATTCTCCAGGCGACGCACATCAATGAGGTCTACTGATAGAGCCTTCTCACAGGCGGCATTGA
>JAGYOC010000047.1 GCA_018399795.1 Dehalococcoidales bacterium | reverse complement strand
CGCTCCAGGAAATGAACTCGTAACCGGGCGATGGAGTGGCGACGAGGGTTATGTCAGTGCCGTCACGGTAATTGGCATGGATGGGGCTGGTTATGCCGGCACAAGTTGCGCTGACGTTACCCCCATCTTCGGGGTTTCTTGCCACGTTCAGGCTATACATGGGAAGAGATGGCTGATAGTACTGCACGCCGAACCATATCCCCAGGATGGCTCCTGCTGCAGCGGCTATGATGATGATTCTTCTTTTGGAGAAAGAACGGATTTTCCAATCAATTTTAGGGATTTTCGGTTTTTTCTTGGCTTTGGTAATCCGCTTTTGCCAGTCCTGCTGGGTATCATACTTGATTTGTGAGAGTCCGCTTCCGGGCTTATCCTTTTTGAATAACTTCCTGAAGAACTCAAGCATTATATTGCTGGTCCCCCGTTTAGTTGGTCCTGATATCGCTTAGGCCGCTTTATTGCTTTAGTATAGTAATGCCGTATTTTTAGTGACAACTACTTGCTGCCCATATCTTTACCGGCCGTATTATTCCTGTGCTTGAGTTTCATCAAATCCATTACCACTGATTCAACAGAGTCCTCAAGCTGACTGAGTAATGATTTCAGTTCTTCGACGATTTCCGGATCAGTCTGCCTTATTTTCAGTAGCTGAATTCTGATAAGGGTGAAGAGCTCGTCTATTTCTTTATCGGTTTCATTTTCCATAACCGACATTTTACCACCTTATCGGATTTCTGCATACTTGTTGCCCTGCAATTATATACTATCTTGCGCTGATAGGATTCTTATTGCTAAAATTATCTGGTTTGCTACTTGTGCAAATAATCTAGAGCGTATGGGGGAATATCGGATCATTATGGATATCAGCTGGCTGGGTCATTCCTGTTTCAGGATAAGGGGTAAGGAAACCACAATTATTACCGATCCATATTCGTCTGAACTTGGCTATACTCTTGGTAAGCAAACCGCTGGTATTGTAACGGTAAGTCACCAGCATCCGGGCCATGCCAATGTTCAGGATATCGGTGGCAAGCCGAAAACTATTATCGGTCCCGGTGAATATGAGGTCGGTGGAGTTCTGATTATAGGTATAGCTACCTTCCATGACGAGGACAATGGTACCATCAGGGGCAAAAATACTGTTTATCTTATGGAGATAGACGAGATATCCGTGTGCCACCTTGGTGACCTCGGGCATATGCTTACCGATGAGCAGGCAGAAGAACTGGAGAACGTGGATATATTGCTGGTACCGGTGGGTGGGGTATCCACCATCAACGGGCCAGTAGCAGCGGGAGTGGTGCGCAAGCTTGCTCCTAGGGTTGTGGTTCCCATGCACTACCAGACGGAAGTGGTGAAACGCGAGCTTGAGCCGGTGGCGAGGTTTCTCAAGGAGATAGGCGTGGATGAGGTTATCTCAAAGCCAAAGCTTTCCTTCAATCGCTCCAGTTTGCCCACCAGCACGCAGGTAATATTGCTTGATTATTGAGCAGGTTCAGTTTTCTTTTCATTATGAAAATATTTTACATTGGTGTTATTATTATATACTATCAGAAGATCGGTAAATTATTTTGAACGGGCATTCGAAGATTAATAAAGCATATGAATAAGACTGTTATATTCATTACGGCGATGCTTCCGTTCAGCCTGCTTCTTGCCGGTTTCAATGGCTGTTCGGGTGGAGGCGGGTATCAGGAAGCACCCCTGCCGGCTCCGGTTCCAGAACCGGCACCGGCCCCTGATGAGGGAAAACCATCGGCGCCATCAGTAGAGGATCTTCCCTGGGATGGCGGAATAGCTCTACCTGAAGAGCGGATGATAGTGCGTAACGGGAATATTTCGCTGGTGGTTGACGATGTTGCCGATACTCAGGATGAAATAGAGGAGATGGCGGTAGGGCTTGATGGATGGGTGGTTAGCTCCGATGTCTATGGTGAAGAGGAGGGAAAGAGGGTACGGATTTCCATTCGTGTTCCCAGTGATAGTTTTGATGAGGCTATGGCTGAGCTCAGGGAAATGGCTGTGAGGGTTACTTCGGAGAGTACCAGTACTCAGGATATAACCGAGGAATATATTGATCTCCAGTCGCGGCTGAAGAACGCTCAGGCAACCGAGGAACAATACCTCGCTCTTCTGGAGCGGGCGGAGGACGTTGAGGATATTCTCAGCATTTATGAGGCACTGTCACGGATAAGATCGGAAATAGAACAGATCAAGGGACGGATGCAGTACCTGGAGCAGACCTCATCAACCAGTCTGATTGCGGTTGATCTGACCCCGGCGGTTAGCCTGGGTCCCGTCGTTTCTCCCGGCTGGAGTGCCAGCGAGTCGCTGAACAATGCCATCCGGGGGCTTACCACCTTCGGACAGGGTTTGGGTACAGCATTTATCTGGGTTGGTATTCTGAGTCCAATCTGGGGCACAGTGCTTGGTATCACTTACTGGCGGAGCCACAGGAGAAAGAATCAACAGAAATCCTGAATTCGCTTGAATATTTCATTCTGCCCTAGACCGGTTACGCTTACCGTTTTGTTACGGCTGGAATGCCCCCGCTTGATGGCAAGATTTCCTTTACTGGTTTTCAGGATCTTGCCCAGAAATGCGATCAACGCCCGGTTGGCCTTGCCCTGCTCCGGTGGTGCTGCTATCCGGACACGCAAGATGTCCCCGTTCAAGCCGAGCAACTCATTGTTCTTTGCGTTGGGGTATACCCTGATGAAGATTCTGGCTTCCTTTTCCAAGATCTCAGGATTGTGGGGTGAAGCGGTCTATTCTTCCTCTCTCCTTCTTGCCGTACTGAAGGCGATGGAAGCCAGGAAAAGAACCCCGCTCATAATAAGCCAGAACATCCAGGTGAACTCCGGAAGAAGCGTAGGAATAACTCCTCCGGCGGTGAGACCACCCAGAGTGGCACATACACCAGCAAGACTACCGAAAACAAGAGCTGCTGTCCCCATTTATATTACCTCCTTTTTACTTTCTACTTGCCGAATCCTGAGCCGACATCATTACAGGAAACAATTAGCAGGCTTTAATTCGTTTCCTGGTTGCTTTATACTGGGTACTAAATCTGGATAATATCACGAAATAGGGAAATAGTCTATAGCATGAGGCCCCTGATTATATGGTAATGACCGGTTGCAATGGCAAAACTGATGCTCTATTAAAAGAACTGGACCTGGCTATCGTCAGGAGTGGACTGACCGTGGGTGTAGTAGAATCGGCCAGTGGTGGCCTGGTATCTCATTTAATAACCAGCATTCCTGGTTGCTCGCAATACTACAAGGGCTCGGTAACTTCCTACAGTAATGAGGTAAAGATAGGGGTGGTTAAAGTTAACAGAGATACCATTGCCCGGTATGGGGCTGTAAGTGAGCAGGTGTCCCGGGAAATGGCGCAGGGGGGGAGAAACCTCCTTGCCGTTAATATCTGTCTGGCCGATACCGGTATTGCCGGCCCTGCTGGTGCGTTGCCGGACAAGCCGGTTGGTCTTTTCTACATCGGGCTGGCGGATAAGGAAGGAGCGTACAGTCGCAGGTACCAATTTACAGGTACGCGAGAGGAAATAAAGCTCTCTGCGGCGTATGCTGTATTAAAATGGATGAGGGAATACTGTATCTGATTTGGGGAACTTGAGGAGGTATTCTGGAGATTGGTGATACGGATATTCCGTGCAATCGGTATTGGGTATCGGGCATGTTTCGATTGAGGTATCAATCTGATAGTGTTATACTTCGATGTATTTGTGAATAGAAAGGAATGTTACCATGAGGAGAGCTGGCGGTCGAGCCTATGATGAGATGCGCTCTGTAAAGATAACCCCTGGCTTTCAGGAGTTTGCCGAAGGTTCGGCGCTCATAGAACTGGGCAAGACTCGGGTACTTTGTTCGGTAAGTATAGACGAAAGGGTCCCCCTTTTCCTGAAGGGTAGCGGTACGGGATGGGTTACTGCGGAATATGATATGTTGCCCCGTTCTACGGTGACCCGAACTAGGCGAGATTCTTCTCTGGGTAGAATCGCCGGTCGTAACCAGGAGATACAGCGCCTTATCGGCCGTTCTCTGCGGGCGGTAACAGATCTCAGCGCGTTGGGTGAGCGAACCCTGATTGTTGACTGCGATGTACTGCAGGCAGATGGTGGCACCAGGACTGCAGCGATTACAGGTGCCTATGTTGCGTTACACCGGGCGGTGCAAACACTATCCAATATGGGGCTAATTTCCTCCATTCCTTTCAAGACTGAGGTAGCCGCTACCAGTGTTGGTATCGTACATAACCAACTGATGCTTGACCTGTGCTATGACGAGGATTCCAGCGCCTCGGTTGATTTCAATGTGGTAATGACGGGCAAGGGCGACTTCGTTGAGATACAGGGAACGGCCGAAGGCAAGCCCTTTTCCAGGGAAACTGTAGGTTCTCTTATTGATCTGGCGGAAAAGGGAATCTGGAAAATGTTGCAGGTTCAGAAGGTTTCTATCAGTCAAGAATAAAATTCATTGGCCAATTCTTTAATAACCATAGGTAATTTGATTTGGTCTCCCTTTGGTTAAGTATTCTTTAGAATTGTGATATTATATAATATATATCGGGTAGTTAACTGGAGCATATATCGGTCGATAATTATGATGAGAAGAGAAAAAGGTTCTATGTTCATACCGGCAATAGCATTCCTATCGCTCGTTTTCTTCACAACTGCTTCCGGCTGCGGTCTTGTCAATAATGACCCGGTTATAGGCGGAATATATGCCGAGTCCGATAACTGGTTTACCGGGCAGAGCTATGAAATTGTGGTAGAAGCGTCTGATCTCGATGAGGACGAACTTGATTACGAGTGGACTGCATCCAGGGGGGAAATATCTGGTGAAGGGTCACGGGTTACCTGGACCTCTCCCGTGCAGGCCGGTGCCTACAGCATTAGAGTCAAGGTAATCGATTCGAGGGGGGGTGAAGCGAGCACCAACCTTTCTCTGCACGTGGTGGCGAATGAGCCCCCGGTTATTGTCAGCCTTGAAGCGGAAGATACCGGGTGTCGTAGAAGTGCACCTGTGGCGGTGGACTGTATTGCCTATGACCACGACGGTGACGACCTGGTTTATCAGTGGACAGCGACAGGTGGCGAAGTAGAGGGGGAAGGGCCTTATATTTCATGGGTGGCGCCCGATGAGCTGGGCATCTATACCATAACCGTCAAGGTTGGTGATACCAGGGGTGGAGAAGCGGAGGAGTCTTTGGAAATAGAGGTGGAGGGGGGCTGAGGGTAACCGGTATGGCCCGTGCGGCCTGCTACAAAAGACTTCAGTGGTGAATGGTAATAGATTATTTATGACTGGCTTGTCCCGAAAGCCC
>JAGYOC010000046.1 GCA_018399795.1 Dehalococcoidales bacterium | reverse complement strand
AAGTTCGGCGGCCTTCCGGAAGCCCATTCCGACTTTATTTTCGCCGTGTTTGCCGAAGAAATGGGTTTTGTTGGGGTTGTCTTTGCCGTAGTTCTGTTTTTGGCACTAGCTGTGCGCGGTTATTCTTTAGCACTGCAGTATGAACCGAGCGACCGTTTTAGTTTTATGCTCACCCTCGGTCTTACGAGCTGTCTCGTGTTTCAGGCCCTGGTAAATATGGCGGTAGTGGTTGGAATGGTACCGGCCACGGGCCTTCCGCTGCCCTTTTTCTCGCATGGAGGCTCATCGATGGTGATAAGTTTGATTATGGGCGGCTTATTGCTTAACTTGTCCCGGAATGCTCCCGCATCCGCAAGGAGGGAGTTATGAGCAGTATTGCATTATTTAAGAACTATGATAGAAACTACCAGCCCCAGCACAGCACCATTCAGGATCAGCGTGTTCAGCGACGGGTCGAGCGGGACCAGCGAGATTTAAGGCGTCTATTTACCTTTATTATTGGAATATTAGCTTTTTTGTTGGTGGCTGAGATTGTATATCATGTACTGATAGCTCCCTATTTAGTGGTGAATAAAATAAGCATTCAAGCCGCCGGTGATTTTCCCTATACCAATGAGGAGCTGCTCTCAATCGCAGCGGTAGAGGGGAGTACTTATTTCTTCGATGTGAAGCCGGAGCTGATCTCAGCGCGATTAGAACGAGTTCCTTTAGTAAAGAGTGTCGAAGTCAGCAAGGAGTTTCCCCACAGTTTGAATATTGCCATAACCGAGCGGGAGCCCTTGGCGGCTCTTACTGTTTTGGATGCCGAAGGAATGGTACCTACTTATGTTGATTCCTCTGGAATCATATTCCGTTCCAGGGGAGTTGAATTTTTGGATCTACCGATAATTTCCGGTATAGATGTTCCTGTATATAAAGACGGAATGCAATTGCCGCAGGTCCTCACCAGTTTTCTGGAGGATTTGAATCATCTGCAGATAGAGAACCCAGCCCTCTATCGGTTGATTTCCGAAGTGAAATTCGTTAAAAAGAACGCAACCGATTACGAAGTAGTGCTATTTCCGTCACAATACCAGGTAAGGGTGCGGATCGGTCCTGCTCTTACCGAAGAATTGATGAAATATATTGTGTTGGTATTGGATGTGGTAGCTGAAAAAGGTATGGAAACAACCATCGAGGAGATCGATTTTAGAACGGATGAGGTTGTATACCGTGTGGGGGAGGAATAGGTGCCTGCAAAAGATATGATTGTCGGACTTGATATTGGAACAAATAAGGTCTGCGCTGTCATCGGAGAGTGGAGTGAGAACGGCTTCATCCAGATTACCGGTGTTGGTACGAGTCCCTCCGAAGGTCTTCGTCGTGGTGTTGTGGTAAACATAGAGTCTACTCTCCGCTCGGTACATGCGGCTATTGAAGCAGCTGAAATGATGTCCGGCCGTGAGGTACAGGAAGTAGTAACCGGTATAGGCGGAGCTCATATTGAAGGGATCAACTCACGCGGAGTGGTAGCGGTCACCGGTAAAGGCCGGGAGATAAACCGCAATGATGTTGGACGGGTAATTGATGCTGCCAAAGCGATTGTAATTCCAATGGACCGTGAGGTTATTCATGTGATCCCGCAAGAGTTTATTGTTGATGATCAGGGGGGCATTAAAGATCCACTAGACATGATCGGCATCAGGCTCGAGGCGGAAGTGCATATAATTACCGGCGCAGTGACCAGCGCGCAAAATCTATTGAAGTGTGTAAACAGAGCCGGATTTCGAGTGCAGGATATCGTATTGCAGTCCCTGGCTTCGGGAAAGGCGGTTCTTTCTAAAGAGGAGAAAGAGCTTGGGGTGCTGCTGATAGATCTTGGCGGCGGGACTACGGATATATTGGTGTACTCTGAAGGTGCCCCGTATTACACCGATGTGCTTTCGATCGGTGGAGGACAGGTAACCAACGACGTATCGATTATGCTGAAAACTCCCTTTGAAGCGGCGGAGAAGATCAAGCAGGAGTCCGGCTGTGCGTATATGCCGATGATTGATACTGAGGAGGAAGTGATTATCCCGGGAGTCGGTGGATGGCCTTCGGCATCCATACCGCGAAAGGAGATATGCAAAATTATTCAACCGCGGATGGAAGAAATTTTTACAATGATCCGCAGCCGCCTTGAGAAAAAGGGTTTTGATAAACACCTTGGCGGTGGTGTGGTAATTACCGGCGGAGGAGCACAGTTGCCGGGAACTGCTGAACTGGCGCGGGAGGTGTTCGGAATACCCGCCCGTATAGGTTATCCGGTGAAAGTCGGCGGCTTGTCTGATGTATATCAGAGTCCTGTGTATGCAACCGGGGTTGGGCTTGTGTTGTATGCCTCCGAAATTATGGAAGCGGAAGGCGGACATGTGTCGCCTGGCAAGCGCAGCGGTGATGGAATGATGGGAAAACTAAAGAACTGGTTCAAGGAGTTTTTATGAGTTCCTAGAGATAAAGCGAAAATGAGAGTCGGGGCAATGCGGAGTGCATAAGGGTTAGTGCATTCCGTACTATCCCGCTATAAAATATATTTTCAAAACTATGCTCGGGAGGGGGCAATGCAAATCGAAATAATAGATGATCACACACAAGAGCAGGTAGAACCTACAGTTATCAAGGTAATCGGAGTAGGTGGCGGTGGGAGTAATGCGGTGAACCGCATGATTACTTCCGGATTAAAGAAGGTTGATTTTATTGCAGTCAATACCGACATGCAGGCACTGCAGCGGTCGAACGCCCGCACTACGCTTCCGATTGGTTCTCAGCTTACCGGCGGCTTAGGTGCCGGAGGTGTTCCGGAGGTCGGAGAGAAAGCCGCGGAGGAGTCGCGTGAGGAGATCAAAAACGCTCTGCAGGGAGCGGACATGGTCTTTATTACCGCCGGAATGGGTGGGGGTACCGGTACAGGTTCCGCACCTATTGTGGCGCAGATTGCCCGTGAGATGGATGCACTGACGGTAGCGGTAGTAACGAAACCCTTCGATTTTGAGGGGCGCCAGAAAATGAAGCTGGCTGACCAGGGTATCGCTAAACTGCGGAATGAAGTTGACACCCTTATTACTATCCCTAATCAGTATCTTCTCAAAGTTGTTGAACGACGGACTCCAATACGCGAGGCCTTTTTGATGGCCGATGATGTCCTTCGTCAGGGGGTTCAGGGTATTTCGGAGCTGATTACTGAGCCGGGCGAGATAAATATAGACTTTGC
>JAGYOC010000045.1 GCA_018399795.1 Dehalococcoidales bacterium | reverse complement strand
CCGTCTTTCTTTTCCATCTCCAGGTTGGTCTGCTTTATCTCCTCCAGCAGGGTGCTGTCGTCCCAGGTGGTGCCGTAGTGAACGGTGGTCACGTTGGAGGTGGCCCCCATCGGGCGGAACTCCTTGTTGTACTTCTCTTTGTTCACGTCCTGGGACTCGTCTATCTCCAGGAGAATATGTGCCGTGTTGCCCACCACGTTGGCCTGCTCCCCGGCCGAGAGAAATACCGCCCGGGCACAGCCCAGCCGGATGATGTAGCCAAGCTCGGCAGCCCAGATATCCCCGAAGCCGGCATCGTTCAGGCGGTCCTTGAGGCGCACCATCGATATTACCGTCTGAGGCTTGAAGGACGGCGAGCACTTGACCAGGTTTTTGGACCGGCCCATAAAGAGGGTGAGAAGCAGTAGCTCGAGCTGTGCGGACAGCTCGTTCTTCCCGCCCTGCCGGGCGATCTCCACGGAAAAGGTGAGCCCCTTCCCTCCCAGAACGCTCTCCAGCACCGCCGCGGCAACCTCCCGCTGGTAGGGCCTCAGCCTGTTGATACTGCTCCCTGCCGCTTCCTTCCCCAATCTCTAAAAAACCTTCAGTCCCCCAGCGCGGCGCCGATGCCGACACCGAGCGGCAGGGCGATATCCTTGAGCACGTTGCCTATGGCCGCCCTCAGTCCCTGCCGGTCCTTCCTGCCGATGTTGTTCTTCGTCCGTAAAAGCCTGGCCAGGGTGGCGATGGCCTGCATTATCAGCCCGATGTTGTCGGGGTCATTTTCGACCACGGACTTTATCTTCACCCTGAGGAGAGCAATCTCCTCGTCGATGCCCTCTACCCCGGTAGCCTGCTCGAAGTCCTCCCGCTCCTCGTCGGTGAGCACGCGGGAATAGAAGCCGTGCTTTCTGGCATTCTGGTTTCCCTCCGGTGCGCCCCTCTTTTTACCTGCCATCGTCGAACCTTCCCGTTTCAATATCATCAGTGGATGTTTTACCATAATAGCACATCTGTTCTATTCTCGCTATAGTCCGCTGTCACCGGTAGTGTACATCTGCAACTTTACCCTCTCCTGAAATTCCTGGCCGCCTGTAATACCCTTGAACTATATGTAAAAGTAACACGGTTTTCAGTGAAAGCCTTCAGGATAGTGAAAGAGGATACTGAGGGTAAAGAGGGATAAATTTGACACTGAAGTTAAAAAACCCGGTACCGTGGTACCGGGCAGATTGTCAGTTTAACGAGACAGGGCCAGAGAGGAAAATGTTTACCCGAAAAGATAAGCGGCGTGGTTGAAAGGCATGCCAGAGCCGGGTGCGGTATTTATTACTCCAGACCAAGACTATATGCAATAGCCTTATTTACATTTGCTATTCTTCCCGAAGATAACCGCCCCACTTTGTCCCTGAGCAAACTTTTGGGAATCGTCATTATCCTCGCCAGGTCAATCGAGCCGCCGTGAGCCAAAGTAGTTTCGTGATCCTTGAACTCTACAAGAATGGGCAGATTTTTCTTAACCGTATGAGAAATATAAGCGACTATCGTGGAATCACTGTACCGGTTGCCAATATCATTTTGTATAATCAGTGCAGGGTGTATCCCGGCATCTTCCCCCCAATCCACGTTATATATATCCCCCTGCTTAACATCAACGGCCGGCATAAGTTTCAGTCACCCCAATCGGATACGATTTTGTTGATAATACCCGGTGACTTCCGGTTGTATTCGCTGTTTTCACTGTTCATTGTTTCATAATATGTTCTCATCAGGTCTTCTCTACGCTTAAGAGCCAGACCCTCAAGGTAACGGGAGATCAGACCACTGGGGCTTGTTTTTTGCTCAACTGCAATATCTTTTGCCAGAGCCTTCAGTTCAGGGTCAATCGATATGGATAGTGTCGTTTTAGTAGCCATCCTCTACTGCCTCCTTTGTACAACCAGTATAATAAGATAAGGTAATATATGTCAATAATAATACTTCCTGCTATTATATATTGTCGTGCATTATTATTGACAATGCTAGAACGAATCGGATGCAGGCGGCAAATGCATACCTTCAATAACCATCGTCGCCATCACACCACATCCCTGACACGACATCTCACTTTGCACCAGACACCCCCGCCGTTATAGAATAGGTCGAAAAGCAGAGATGAGTATCGCCAGAAAGCTCTACGAGCTACAGGAAGTTGACCTTGAAATCGACGCCGCCGAGAGGGATGTCCGCAGCATGACGTCCAGGCTCGGCAGAAACGGCGCCGTCCTCGAGGCAAGAAACGAGCTGGACATCGAAAAGACTCACCTCGACAGGCTCAACTCCAGGCAGAAGGCGCTGGAGAATGAGATACAGGATACCAGCGACAAGATTTCCCGCACCGAGGAAGAGCTCTACAGCGGCAGGACCACCAACCCCAAGGAGCTTTCCGCACTCCAGCAGGAGGCTTCCGTCCTGAAAAACAGGCGCAGCCAGCTTGAGGACGATGCCGTCGAGGTGATGGAGGAAACCGAGTCCTCAAATGCCCGCGTCTCCGCGGCGAGCAACC
The DNA here is from genome assembly GCA_018399795.1 of Dehalococcoidales bacterium. The sequence goes on along the minus strand of JAGYOC010000045.1, from coordinate 305 downwards.
GGCTGGAAAAAATCGAGGCGGACTGGCAGGCCGAGCAGAAGCGCCTGGAAAGCGATATCGAGGAGAGGAAGGAGCGCCTGGCCAAACTCAACGAGAGGCGCGCCGCGATTTCCACCGGCATCGACGACGAAGTGCTAAACCGCTATACCACGATCAGAAAGTACAGGGGTACGGCAGTTGCTCAAGTTGAGCAGGGCGTATGCCAGGGCTGCCGGATATCCCTCTCCAGCGCCCAGCTCCAGCGGGTCAGGGGCGGCAAGCTCGTCGAGTGCAATAGCTGCGGCCGCATCCTCTTCCTCGCCTGA
>JAGYOC010000044.1 GCA_018399795.1 Dehalococcoidales bacterium | reverse complement strand
AGTAATGAAGGCCAGCCATCTGCCGGACCCGGACTACCTGATATGCGGGGTGGGGACAATTATATTTGACTATAAAAAACGGGAGTATATCAAAGTCTTTGCCGATACCCTGAACACCGGATGGGACCGGGAGCTCGTACAGCATGTGATGCACTCCTTTACGAATATCGAAGAACAGCCAAAAAAATACCAAAACAAATTTAAATCCAGTTGGTACATCCACGATGCTCCCCCGGAGAGAATTGAAGAGATCCGTAAGGCCCTGGAAGATGAAGGCTTATCCGTAAATGTTATTTATTCCTCCAGTCGAGATTTAGATATCCTGCCCCAATATGCAAATAAGGGTAATGCACTCAGATGGCTGCTTCACTGGCTTGGAATACCTGCAAATGAAACGCTTGTAGCCGGAGATACCGGGAACGATAATTCGATGTTTCAGATCCGTAATATTAAAGGCATCATTGTCGAGAACGCCCAGCCGGAACTCTTTCTTGAGACCATTGAAAAACCTACCTACTCCGCCACAAAACCCTTTGCAGATGGTGTGTTGGAAGGGCTCATGCATTTCGGAGTGATCTCTAAAATAGAAGATGTCAGCAGTGAGGAGCTCAGCCATAAAAACTTTGACCCGCAACTTCATAATTTAGTGCGGTCGGAGTCCTTTAAAGCACTCTCTTCCGATCAAATTGAGCTTATCAATACCGCTTACGATGAGGCTTTAAAGGCGCTGCGCAAAAACATCACCCCCTACGGCTTCTCTGCATGCAGCTTGTCTGATAATACCTTTAAGTCCACCGACGAGAATTACCGCAGTGTATGGGCTCGTGACGGGGCGATAACCGTCATGCAATCTTTGTCGGTGGAAGACGAGGATATTCGGGAGTGCCAGCGCGCCACATTGGCGACGTTATTGGATCATATCTCTCCGCGCGGCCAGGTGCCCAGTAACGTACGCATAGACACACAGATGCCGGATTACTCAGGTGTAGGCGAAATTGCCTCAATCGACGGGGGACTCTGGTTGGTAATTGCGTTTTATCATTATGTGCGGCAAACCCGGGACTACCAATTTCTACGCATCTGGGCGAATGAAATTACTTTGGTAATGAACTGGCTCGAGGCCCACGACAGCAATAACGATTCATTGCTGGAAATTCCCGAAGCCGGCGACTGGATGGACCTGTTCGGACGAAGTTATAACGTCCTCTACGATGAAGTCTTGTGGTACTACGCCAATCTTACCCATGGGAGAATTGCCGAGCTGTTAGGTGATTTTGGCCTTTCCAGCTACCGTTTGCGCTTAGCCCAAAGCATCAAGGAGGCAATCAACCGCAAGTTCTGGCCTTCGATTCATAGCGAGAGTATCCGTAAGTTTTCCGAACAACAGTACACCCTGGGTGACACCCATTACCTGCTGGCGGAAATTACTCCCTTTGGCTTTGACTGGCGTTGTGATGTGTACGGTAACCTTCTGGCGGCACTGTTTAACGTGCTGAGTATGGACCGGGCCAAGATGGCCTTTAACTTCATGTGGGGGGTCGGGGCGAATGAACCTGCTCCTGTAGTAAACCTGTATCCCCCCGTTTTATCGGGTGACCCTCAGTGGCGCCCTTATTATACGGTTAATCTGCTGAATCTGCCCGATCATTATCATAACGGCGGGGTGTGGCCCTTCATTGGTGCGTACTGGGTAATGTTCATCAGCCGTTTAGGACTGCGCGATTTAGCGCAGCAAGAGCTATACCGCTTGGCCCTTGTAAACCAGCAAGGAATTGAATCCGACTGGGAGTTCAACGAGTGGGTGCATGGTAAAACCGGTCGCCCGATGGGCAAACGCTATCAAGCCTGGTCGGCAGCCGGATTCATCGGAGCCTACTACAACCTGCAAATAGAATTGATCGG
>JAGYOC010000043.1 GCA_018399795.1 Dehalococcoidales bacterium | reverse complement strand
TTGCCGCTGCCGCTCTCGCCAACCACCGCAAGGGTCTCGCCGGGCTGCAGTTCAAAATCCACGCCGTTCACCGCATATACGGTTCCGTCAAAGGTATGAAAACGGGTAGTTAAATTTTTCACCGATAGTATTGAACTCATCTATTTCCTACTTCTTCCTACTTCTTTTTCTGCCGCATCCGCGGGTCCATTGCATCTCGCAGCCAGTCACCGAACAGGTTCATACCAAAGCCGGTAAACACAATTGCCAAACCGGGATACACCGACATCCACGGATAGACAGTCAGATACTGGCGGCCCATGGCGAGCATGTTGCCCCAACTGGGAACGCTCGGCGGGACGGAAAGTCCCAAAAAGCCCAGACCAGCCTCATAAAAAATCATCGCCGACATTTCAAAGGTCGCCAGGGTAATCAGCGGACCCAAGAGATTCGGCATTATATGCTTAAAGATAATACGGGGTGTCTTCTGGCCGATACTTTGAGCCGCTTCGATAAAGCCCTCTTCCCGCAGGCGTAAGACCTCTCCACGTGTAACACGGACAAAGATAGGTATGTCGGTAAGGCCGAAGATTAAAATTACATTTAACAGACTGTTACCGAGAATAGCGGCCACAAAGACCACAAAGACCAGATAGGGGAGGGACAATACCATATTGACCAGGGTCATGATAATATTATCGGTTCGCCCCCCCTTGTAACCGGATATAAGGCCGATCATCATGCCGAAGGTAAAGGCCATCATGACCCCTAAAAAGCCGACGGTTATGGAAACCCGGCTGCCGTAGATGATCCGGCTGAGTACATCCCGCCCCAAACTGTCGGTACCCAGCAGATACTCGGTGCTTCCTCCCTCAGCCCAGGCAGGGGCTTGCTTAGATGCCTGAATATCCTGCTGCATCGGGTCGTGGGGAGTTATCCAAGGTGAAAAGGCGGCTGCGAAAACAACCAAAAGAAACATCACCAGCCCTATCAGCCCCGCTTTATCCCGCCACAAGAGCCGCGCCACATACACCAGCTTAGCAGCGATGCTGCGATCAGCCTGCTCATCAACAATTAACCCTGTTGCTTTTTCATTACTCGTATTTTCTTCCATCTTCATTCCGGTTTATTTATAACGAATTCTAGGATCGACTAAGACATAGACAAAATCGGTCAGCAGATGCAAACCAATTACCACGAAGCTGGTAAAAAAGGCCGTGGCCTGTACCAGGAAAAAGTCCCGTGTTCCCACCGCTTCAGCCAGCAAATTTCCGAGTCCCGGCCAGGCAAAGATTGTCTCTACATAGATGGAACCGCTCAGCAGATAACTGAACTGTACGCCGATTATGCTGATTAGTGGAATCGCCGCATTTTTTAGTATGTACTTGAGATAAATGCGCATTTTATGCAAACCCTTACTACGGGCGGTGGTTACATAATCCTCATTCATTACTTCCATCACCGCCGATCGGGTGAACCGAGTCAGTTGACCGGTAGTAAACAGACTGAGGGTAAAGGCCGGCAGGATAATAGACTTATCCGGCAGGTGGAGCCCGAATAACTGAAAAGTCTCCCGCCCGTAGGTGGGAAACCAGCCTAGATTTAAGGCAAAGACCAGGATCATGATGAGTCCCAGCCAAAAAGTCGGGATGGTCTGCCCCAGCAGACCTAAACCGCGGGCAATAGAGTCGAAAATGGTGTTGGGGTTCGAACCACCGAGAATGCCCATCGTCACACCCATAAGAATTGCCATTATCAGTGCAACGGTGGCCAGTTCGACGGTTGCCGGGATACGCTTTAGAACCAGCTCCAATGCCGGTACACGGTAGCGGAAGGAGTTGCCGAAATCTCCCTGCACCGCCCCTTTTACAAAGTCGGCAAATTGAACCAGGATGGGGCGGTTAAACCCCAGTTCCTGGCGCAGACTCTCTATCTCTTCGGGGGAGGCCTGCCGTGATACCATCAAACTGACCGGATCTCCGGTAAGGTGCAGTAATATAAACACAATAAACAGCACTCCCACTAGAAGTGCGAGTGAGTACATTACCCTTGACATTAGATACCTCAGCATTCATTCCCCCTTAACAAGCCTAACATTGCCATTACTATATAAGAGCGGCGCTGCCGGTTTCAGCAGCGCCCTCAATTTCGGTACACCTCTAAAACAGCTAAAGCCTACTCGAGGCTTACGCCCTTCAAATAGTACTGCTCCGATACGCGGGGCTCATAATTCTTCACCCGCTCACGGGCAGCTTCAAAGGCCTGGGGCTGGTACAGATAGATAAAGGGAGGATCCTCTTTCATGTACTCCAGAATATCGGTATACACCTCGGCCCGCTCCTGCTGATCAGGAGGAACGGGCCGAGGTGTATACCGAAATTTTGGAGTACATGA
>JAGYOC010000042.1 GCA_018399795.1 Dehalococcoidales bacterium | reverse complement strand
GCAATATTATACCATAGCCCAGAGAGAAATAGCAGATATTGACAAACGGGTAAGACAGAACGGCATAATATATGCTAGAATTTAGCTTCGGGGAGGTAATAATGTCTGTTTACCTTATGCTTACCAGCCTTACCGATGAAGGTCGGAAGTACACGGATGAGAACCCGGAAACACTCAGAGAGATAAATAAGGAAGTCGAGTTCATGGGTGCCAGGATTATCGCCCAGTATGCGCTGCTGGGACAGTACGATTTTGTCACCATACTGGAAGCGCCCAGCAATGAAGACGTCGCCAAACTCGCTACGAGACTAAGCGGAAAAGGTACCATGCAGACCCTGACACTGGCCGCTATTGCCCTTGATGACCTTATCATGGCTCTGAAGAAAAAAGAAAGCCCCTGGTAATTCAACTTCCTTAGACCAGAGTCCCATCCGGTAATATGACAGCTTGGATGCCCACATCTAGATATCGATTCAGGCACCGTGTTATGTCAGGTACATTCCAGCATGAAGAGTTGAGGTTTATTGATGAATATATGGGAACCCCGATACGAGCAGATGCCCCGGCCAGAACTGGAGCAACTGCAGCTCAAGCGTCTCAAAGAACAGGTACAAAGTGTCTACGAAAAGGTGCCTTTTTACCAGGACAGATTCCTCCAAGCAGGCGTGACGCCGGACGACATAAATTCCCTTGACGACATCGCAAAATTGCCCTTCACCAGCAAGGACGACGTGAGAAATAACTACCCCCTGGGGCTTCTGGCAGTGCCGCTTTCGCAGGTGGTCAGGGTGCATGCATCTTCAGGAACTACCGGTAAGCCCATCGTCGCCCCATATAACAGGAACGACCTAGATACCTGGTCCAATCTTATGGCGAGAAGCCTGGTTGCAGCCGGGGTAGAAAGCGGCGATATAATGCAGAACTCCTATGGTTACGGACTGTTTACCGGTGGTCTGGGTTTCCACTATGGTGCCGAAAGGCTCGGCGCCACCGTTATTCCGGCATCTGCCGGGAATACCAAGCGGCAATTAATGCTTATCGAAGACCTTGGTACCACAGTGCTGGCGTGCACCCCATCATACACACTGGTGATAGCAGACACCGCACAGGAAATGGGTGTCGACCTCGCCTCAACCGGGCTCAGGCTTGCCATGTGCGGGGCAGAGCCCTGGACAAACAGCATGAGGACCGAGATTGAATCGAGGCTGGGACTGACCGCAATTGATTTTTACGGTCTGACCGAGCTTATCGGGCCGGGGGTGAGCTGTGAATGCCCGTATCAGCAAGGGCTCCACATCTGGGAAGATCACTTTCTCGCCGAGATAGTTGACCCCCAGACGGGCCACCCGCTGCCAAGTGGA
>JAGYOC010000041.1 GCA_018399795.1 Dehalococcoidales bacterium | reverse complement strand
TAACCCTCGTCGCCACTCCATCGCCCGGTTACGAGTTCATTTCCTGGAGCGGCGACGCCTCCGGATCCAGCCCCAGTACCACCATCACCATGGACTCCAATAAAAACATCATCGCCCACTTCGACACCATTGCCCAATATATTGACTATACGATGAAGGCAGGCGAAATTTCCGGCTCCGTTATTTCGTTTTCGAAGGTGCTGGATAGAGGTGAAAAGATTCAGGGATATGTAGAACTAACCGGAGAATACAAGACGAGAGACCGTACTTTCAGATGGAACTTCGAGATAATCAACCCGGAAAACAGACCGGAGGACATATTCCGGGGACACTGGGTGAATGAAACCTACCATGAATTTGACCTCAAAGCGGTGTATAAGGGGAAATACCAGATTAAAATCGACCACAACAGCCGCTATGACCTACACCTTGTCATGAAAATTATCCCCAAGGGGTGGCAAAGCAGTAAGCCACAATGAATTGGGATTTCTGTATAACTATTCAATACCCGATACCCCTTATATAAGGGGCGCTTTACTCATTGCGTGAATCCAATTTGGAAGAGAGACAGTACATAGTGTTACCCATAGTCTGTCCATCTGCCGTTGGTCTATCCGTTAACCATCTTATATCTCGATAGCAGCCCCACTATCAGGATTTTCGGCTTTGGAACTGCCATCACAAACAGTGATATAATTGGGCAGGATGGATGTACTTGACGAACTCAACGCCGTACAGAAGCAAGCGGTAGAGACAATCAGCGGTCCAGTGCTTATTTTGGCGGGTCCCGGTAGCGGCAAGACCAGAGTAATTACTCACCGTATAGCCTATCTCATCAAGGTCTGTCAGATAAATCCCCGGCATATTATGGCTGTCACCTTTACGAACAAAGCAGCCCGGGAAATGGAAGCAAGGCTTTACCAGCTTGCCAGTAGCGGGCTAAAAGAACTTACCATCGGCACCTTCCACGCCATCTGTGTCCGTATACTGCGCCAGGATGGGAAACAAGTCGGTGTCGATCCCAGGTTTGCAATCTACGATGATGATGACCATATCAACCTTATCAAACGTGCCATCAAGGCATCTGGCTTCGACCCCAAGCAGTACGCACCACGGGCAATTTCCTCATCCATCGGGGCAGCAAAGAGCCAGATATTGACACCAGAAGAGTACCTCGAGCAGGGCAGCCGCTATTTCGACGAAGTGGTGGGGCGGGTTTACCAGCAATACCAGCAGCTTCTGGGAGAGAACAACGCCCTCGATTTCGATGACCTGCTTATGAAAGCGGTACTGCTGTTTAGAAGAAACCCTGAGATCTTATTCCGTTACCAGAATAGATACCGCTATATACAGGTTGATGAATTTCAGGATACCAACCTCGTCCAGTACGAGATGATCAAGCAAATTGGTGACAGGCACCGCAATATATGCGTGGTGGGAGATCCAGACCAGTCGATTTATTCCTGGCGGTCCGCCGACCTTCGTAATATCCTGAATTTCGAGAAAGACTACCCCGAGGCCAGCGTGATATTGCTGGAACAGAACTACCGCTCTACGGAAAACATTCTGGATACAGCCTCTCATTTAATCTCGGCCAACCGGCAACGCAAAGCAAAAGAACTCTGGACTGACAATGCAGCCGGTGAGCTCACCACACTGGTTGAGACCTATAATGAGCAGGAAGAGGCTCAATTCGTTGTCAACGAGATAGAGTGCCTCGTCAAAAAGGGTGAGGCCAAACCGGGCGACTGCGCCGTAATGTACCGGACCAATGCTCAGTCCAGAGTACTCGAGGAAACCTTCGTGCGTTTCGGTACACCATACCGTCTGGTTGCCGGTACCCGATTCTATGATAGACGCGAGGTAAAGGATATAATTGCCTACCTCAGATTAATACATAACCCGGACGATAGCCTCAGCCTTCTCCGCATAATCAATACCCCCGGCCGGGGTATCGGACAACAGACAATCGCCGGACTATCCAACCAGTCGAAGTCCTTGGGGGTATCTCAATATGAGGTCCTGCGCCGCGTCGCTGAATCCAGGAATGAAGAGCCCCTGTTCACCCCTCATATAGCACGGGCACTGACAGGTTTCACCAAGATGATGGAGGAACTCATCGCCCGTAGCCAGGAGGTCGGTCTGGCAGAGCTGTTTGACCGCGTGATGGAGTGCTCCGGTTACCGGGAATACCTGATGACACAGCCGGGTGGAGAAGAAAGATGGGAAAACGTTCTGGAGCTGAGGACAGTAGCCCAGCAATATAGCGAACTTGAACCGAAAGAGGCATTATCCATGTTCCTGGAAGAGATAGCCCTGGTCAACGATACCGACGGACTCGGGGAAAACCCTTCTGCGGTTACGCTGATTACGCTCCATCAGGCGAAAGGGCTGGAATTTCCCATAGTATTTATTGTGGGTATGGAAGACGGTATCCTGCCCCATTTCAAATCACTGGATGACCCGACACAGCTGGAAGAGGAGCGGCGCCTGTGCTACGTCGGGATTACCAGAGCCGAAAAAAGAATATATCTGGTTCGTGCCTTTCGCCGCAGCCTAATGGGAAGAAGCGAGGTGAACAGACCTTCCCGATTTCTGGATGACATACCGGACCACCTGGTCTCCGGAGCAGGAACATGGCCGGGAATTAACAGGGATATAACGTCAACAACAACGACATTGACAAGCCCCAGCGGAGAGCTCAAAGCTGGCGACCACGTCAGTCACCCGGTATTTGGTAACGGCGTTGTGGTAAGTTGCCAGACTCTCGATGGCGATATCGAGGTAACGGTTGCTTTTAACGGAGCGGGGATAAAAAAACTCCTCTCGAGCTTCGCCAGGCTGAAGAAGGAAGGGCAAGCACCTTAAATGCCCATCAAGATTCTGGCAGACGGGGTCGTATCCAAGATTGCCGCCGGCGAGGTTATAGAGAGACCCGCCTCGGTGGTTAAAGAGCTGGTTGAGAATGCTCTGGACGCCAAAGCGACAAGCATTTCCATCGAGGTCAACGGTGGCGGACGAAAACTCCTGAGGGTGACCGATAACGGTTCGGGAATACCGGCAGCAGAGCTTGAGCTCGCCTTCCACAGGCATGCTACCAGCAAGATAGGCAACCTCACAGACCTAGAAACCAGTCTCAGCCTCGGTTTTCGCGGCGAAGCCTTACCCAGTATCGCCGCCGTCGCCGATGTGGAACTGGTAAGCCGGGTAGGTACGGAGATGGCAGGCAGCTACGTTAAGCTAAGGGATGGGGTAATCATAGAACGTGGTAGCCACGGACACCCCCAGGGAACCACCACAAAGGTGGAAAATCTCTTTGAGCGCGTACCGGCAAGGCTAAAATTCCTCAAATCTCTGGCCACCGAAAACAGCCATATCGCCAGCATCGTCAGCCATTACGCACTTGCCTTCCCCGAGATAAGATTCATTCTATCCATCGATGGGCGCAATACACTGCAAACCCCAGGCAATGGCAAGCTGGAAGATAGCCTGTTTCAGATCTACGGAGTTGATGTAGCCCGAAATATGCTCGCGCTCGAACCCAATACAGAAGAGGCAGAGGTAGGTGTACCCCGAATAGAAGGCATGCTGGGCACACCGGCAATATCCCGGTCCAGCCGGGACCACCTCAGTTTTTTCATCAACCGGCGCTGGATAAAAAACCGTATGCTGGCTTGGGCAGTAGAGCAGGCGTACCAGGGATTTCTGATGACAGGTAAGCACCCCATGGCAATCGTCAATATCTCGATACCCCCTTCTGAAATAGATGTAAATGTCCACCCGGCCAAGACAGAGATAAAGTTTCACAGTGAACAAGGGGTTTTCCATATTATACAGAAAGCCGTGCGACGGACACTTACCGCACAAAACCCGGTACCAAGAATTGAGGAAAGGAGAGCAGCTTATCATAGCTACCCGCTACCATCCAATAGCCACTGGCCGTTGGCAGAAAGCAATACCAAACTGGGAAGCTACGGTCCGGCACCACGCCAGACTACACTATCGTCACTACCGGCTCTGCGGGTGCTGGGACAGCTATCGGCGAGCTACATAATCGCGGAGGGGCCTGACGGCCTTTACCTCATAGACCAGCACGCAGCACACGAGCGCATACTCTTTGAGCAGGTAAAAGACCAGAGGTCGCGCCAAAACATCGAACGGCAAGCCCTCCTTCATCCAGTACCACTGGAGTGTACGCCTCAACAGAGAGAAGTGTTGGAGAAACGCCTTGAAAATTTAGCCACTTTCGGCTTCTCTGTCGAGCGATTTGGCGGTAAGACCTATCTGGTCCGGGCAATCCCTGCCTTCCTAGCCGAAAAGGACTGGCGAGCGGTACTGAAGGATATACTGGATAGCGATCCAAGACAGAACAGCCGAGATGAACAGCTGGCAATATCAATCGCCTGCCACAGTGCAATTAAAGCAGGGCAGACACTTGACGATAGTGAAATGCGGGCCATCATCAGGCAACTGGAAAAGGCAGCCGTTCCCGGCAGCTGCCCTCACGGAAGACCAACCATGATTCACCTCAGCCTGAAGCAGCTAGGGAAAGAGTTCGGCAGAAGCTAGCTGCTCTTCCAGCTCGTAATCAGTGGTGAGTCCCGGCGGCCAGATAGATATCCAAACCTTGCCCACAATACTCTCTCTAGTCACGGTCCAGCCATTGTGGGAATCATTACTGTTATTGCGATTGTCGCCAAGAACAAAGTACTCACCCTCGGGAACCGTTTTCTTATCCATGATATATGACGGATGAGAACTGATATAAGGCTCCCTTATCGCTACACCGTTAACGTATACCTTTCCATCCTTTATCTCCACGGTATCACCGGGACAGGCTATGATACGCTTGATGAAATCCACGCTACGACCGGTCGGCGGCTGGAATACTATAACATCACCCATCTCAGGCTGACCAATACGATAAAAAACCTTGTTTACCAGCAATCGCTGGCCGTCCTCATAGCTGGGCATCATACTTGAACCAACCACGATAAAGCTCTGCACGCTGGCATGCATGATAAAATATACGCCTGCTGCTATCAGAACAACCACCAGTATCTGACGGAAATAACCCCTCATAGAACCATCCCGCTTCCATTATCCAAGTCAATTATAAACCATCCCGCCTTTCCCAGCCAGTGACGCTCACCGAACCGCATCCTGCTTCCACACCCACATTTTGCTTTGCATAGCGTGCACCATGGTGCTAGAATGAAATCACTATGGACTATATGGCGCAGGCACTTGCCCTGGCTAGACTCGCACTGGGAGAGGTAAGCCCCAACCCCGCCGTTGGTGCGCTAGTAGTCAATAGCGGTGAAATTATCGGACAGGGCTACACCCAACCACCCGGTTCCGATCATGCCGAAATAGTAGCCCTGAAACAAGCCGGCATACGGGCCAGAGGCGGTACGATGTATGTCACCCTTGAGCCATGCTGCCACTTCGGTCGGACACCGCCATGTAGCCAGGCAATTATTGAAGCAGGTATCCGCTGTGTTCACATTGCTGTTCTCGACGCCAACCCGCAGGTATCGGGACGGGGTAAAGAGGAGCTTGATAAGGCAGGAATCAAAGTACACCTGGGGGAACATGAGGCCGAAGCCGCCAGAATTAACGAAGCCTACAACAAGTTTATCACCCGGGGTATCCCCTTCGTAACAGCCAAATTTGCCATGAGCCTGGATGGCAAGATAGCCACCAGGAGCGGGGACTCGAAATGGATAACCGGTGAAGAATCCAGAAAGCGGGCTCATCAGTTGCGCTACATAAACGATGCTGTGATGGTCGGTGTTAATACCATAGTTATAGACAACCCACGGCTTACAGTTCGCTGCAGCACTACCGGAGGTACATCGAGAAAACAACCAATGCGGGTGGTAGTTGATGGTAAGGGGAATACACCGCCAGGAGCCCGTATTTTCAATGAACCGGGTAGAACAATACTTGCTTTGGGAATCCCGGTTCAACAGAGAAGCAGGGAGACTTTTACCCGTGTCGGTGCCGAAGTGATGGAACTACCCGTCTCAGAAGGGAGAATAGACCTGAAAAGGCTGCTAGAATTGCTGGGCAAGAAGAATGTTACCAGCGTTATGGTCGAGGGGGGGGGAACATTGCTCGGGTCCTTCTTTGACAGCAATCTCGTTGATAAGGTCATCGCCTTCATCGCTCCCATCATTATCGGGGGGCAGGATGCCAGGATATCAGTTGCCGGTAGAGGTTTTGAAACGGTAGCTGATTCGCTTAAACTGAACGATACCAATATCGAGAGCATAGGTGAGGACTTAGTCATCAGCGGATATGTGAATAATAAGTAGTTCTCCCCCGACACCATTCCGAGAAAGGTGACACAAAATCATATGTTTACTGGAATCACGGAAGAAATCGGCAGGGTGCTGTTAGTAGAAGAAAGCCACCTTGTTATCTCGGCAAATATAGCTACACCGAAACTAGAAATAGGCGGTAGTATCGCCGTGAACGGGATATGTCTGACCGTAACCGGTTTCGCCACAAACCAGTTTTCGGTTGATGTCATGCCGGAAACAGCGGCGAGGACCAACATCGCCCAACTGCACAACGGTAGCGAGGTCAATTTAGAAACACCGCTCACACTCAAGAAACCACTGGGAGGGCACCTGGTTCAGGGGCACGTCGACGGAACCGGGAAGCTGACCTCTCTTATGGAAAAGGGTGAGGCGCTTTTATTGAAATTTGAAACCCGCCCCGAAATTATGCATTATATAGTGAGCAAGGGCTTTATTGCCGTTGACGGAGTAAGCCTGACTATAGTAGACAGTGGCAGTGATTTCTTCACCATCTCCATAGTTCATCATACCAGGTATAATACCACCCTAGGAATAAAGAGGGTTGGTGAGATAGTCAATCTGGAAGTAGATATCATTGCCAAGTATGTGGAACGGTTTCAAAGGTATTATCAACCGGGTATAACGAACGATTTCCTTAGAGAACACGGTTTTGCAACGGATTGATTCGGGATATTCCAAGAACTAAAAGGGGAGTGAATATGAGTCTGGCAACCATTCCTGAGGCTATTGAAGACATCAGGGCAGGGAAGTTTGTAATCATTGTCGATGACGAGGATAGAGAGAACGAAGGAGACCTGGCCATAGCAGCAGAGAAGATCAGTGCTGAAGCAATCAATTTTATGAGTATAAATGCCCGTGGGCTGATCTGTATGCCCATCAGCGGCCAGCGCTTGGATGAACTCGATATTCCGCTCATGGTGAGCGACAACACCTCGAAATACTCTACCGCTTTTACGGTATCGGTGGAGTCAAAACACCGGGTCAGCACCGGTATATCGGCAGCGGACCGGGCAGAAACGGTAAAGGCAATAATTGACCCGTCCACCACCGCCGATGATTTGTCCCGCCCGGGTCATATGTTTCCCCTGCGATCCAAAGAAGGCGGCGTACTGGTAAGAGTCGGACATACCGAGGCCATAATCGACCTGACCAGAATGGCCAACCTGTATCCAGCCGGCGTCATCTGCGAAATAATGAATGTGGATGGTACCATGGCCAGGCTCCCAGAACTGGAGAAGATAGCCGCAAAATTCAATATTAAAATTATCAGCATCGCCGACCTTATCAATTACCGCCGCTGTAACGAGAAACTGGTTCACCGGGTAACGGAGGCAAGCCTACCCACCAGACACGGTAACTTCACTGCCATTGCCTACAGGAGCGACATCGACCCTGCCGAGCATGTCGCCTTGGTTATGGGTGACCTATCTACCGAAGAGCCAGTCCTGGTACGTGCCCACAGCGAGTGTCTTACCGGCGATGTGTTCGGCAGCCTGCGCTGTGATTGCGGAGAACAGGTTGACCTAGCAATGCGCGCTATAGCTGAGGAAGGCAGGGGTGTATTTCTATATATGAGGCAGGAGGGACGAGGTATTGGTTTTCACAACAAGCTCCGTGCTTATGCCCTCCAGGACGAAGGGCTGGACACAGTAGAAGCCAACCTATCGCTGGGCTTTGCCCCGGACCTCAGGGATTATGGTATCGGTGCCCAGATACTAGCAGACCTGGGCCTTCACCGTATCCGGTTGCTGACCAATAATCCGAGGAAGGTCATCGGGTTGGAGGGATACGGGCTCCAGGTTGTCGAGACGGTACCAATTATCGCACTGCCCAACCCACATAACCGTCATTACTTAACCACGAAACAGGAAAAACTTGGCCATAAGCTGGGCATCGAAAGCGCTGCCAGCAGTTAGACGCCGGTATTGATCGGCGCGTCAATATAGAGCAATAAGTGTCTTTAAGGAGGAGATAATGGGCAAACAGTTCGAGGGAGTGCTTTTGGGAGAAAATCTCAAGTTTGGGCTGGTTATCTCCCGGTTTAACGAGTTCATTACCAGAAAACTGCTTGATGGAACAGAGGATGCGCTGATACGGCACGGGGTTGAGGAAAAGGACATCGACGTAGCCTGGGTGCCTGGTTCATTTGAAATCCCCCTGGTAGCCAAGAAGATGGCCCTTTCAAAGCAGTATGACGCCATTATATGCCTGGGGGCCGTTATCCGTGGCGGCACACCTCACTTTGACTATATCGCAGCAGAGGTGAGCAAAGGAATTGCCAAAGTGGGCCTAGACAGCGGCCTGCCGGTTATCTTTGGAGTGGTGACAGCAGACACTCTGGAACAGGCTATTGAGCGTGCCGGAACAAAAATGGGGAATAAGGGGGCCCAAGCTGCCGAACAGGCTATTGAAATGGCCAACTTGCTGAAAACAATTGCCTAGACGGCTATCGCCTCAAATCGCATCAACCAGTGCAGTCTGACGCCTTCATACGGTCAGATGCCGCATCGGATAGTGCTATCACTCGGTGACCCTGTATACCAGGTCTCCCTTACGAACCCTATCCGTGACTTTAACCCCGATGTTGTCCCCCGCCTTGGCCTGATCAACATCGACGTTGTTTACCTGCATTGATGCAACGGCAAGCTCGAGATCAGTGGTGTGGCCCTTAATATGGACTTTATCCCCTACCTTGAGCGGCGCATTCAGTTCAACTCCGGCCACCACAGGGTGAGCGAAGAACTCGGTTACC
Organism: Dehalococcoidales bacterium; assembly: GCA_018399795.1. Next base: position 524 of record JAGYOC010000041.1, on the reverse strand, counting down.
TTCCCAACTACTATTTCAGGCATGGGGCACCTCCTTGCAAACCTCTATTTCTCCCTATTTTCAAGCCCAATATACATCACATCATCCCGGCAAATCAACACTTACCGCGGGATACCAAAAATCTATCGCCTTTCACAACAAGCAGAATATTTTGTTGACAAAAATTTGAGACTGTGCTAGCATTTTATACATTGGAACGGCACCTTAACAACTGGATAGCGGAAGGAAAGTTCAAGCCAAGTTAGTTCTTTTTATAGAGAGTTTGATCCCGGCTCAGGATTAACGCTGGCGGCGTGCCTTATGCATGCAAGTCGAACGGTCTTGATTTATCAAGATAGTGGCAAACGGGTGAGTAACACGTAAGCAACCTGCCCCCAAGTGAGGGATAACCCTGAGAAATCAGAGCTAATACCTTATGTGATGTTGCCGTTGATGCGGTACCATTAAAGCCTCCGGGCGCTTGGGGAGGGGCTTGCGCCCGATTAGCTAGTTGGTAGGGTAACGGCCTACCAAGGCGATGATCG